>JAUNQQ010000029.1:1267-11353 GCA_030536095.1 Candidatus Saccharimonadota bacterium | reverse complement strand
AGAACGTCGTGAGACAGTTCGGTTTATATCCGGCATGATCGTTAGGAATTTTGAGAGGAGCTGTCTCTAGTACGAGAGGACCGAGATGGACGAACCTCTAGTGTGTCGGTTGTGGCCACCTGCCGCATTGCCGAGTAGCTATGTTCGGAATGGATAAGCGCTGAAAGCATATTAAGCGCGAAGCCAACCTCAAGATAAGAATTCCCCATGAGATCCCAGAAAGATTATCTGGTTGATAGGTGCAAGGTGGAAGTATGGCAACATATGAAGCCGAAGCATACTAATAGATCCATTGCCTTTTTATGTCTTGATGATTGGATTTTTATAAGTTTAATCATCAAGAATGACAGAAGCTAGCAATCGGTGTTCGAAATGTTAGGTGCCCCCCCACTTAGCATTTCAACACCGGATCTGAGACTTTTACAATTTCAGTTATCCTAAAAAGTATAAATGGACATCAAAAATGAATTAGGAATTCCCTTTGGTGCCCATAGCTCTGGGGAAATACCTGTTCCCATTCCGAACACAGAAGTCAAGCCCAGTGGCGGCGATTATACTGCTTTGCGGGAAACTAGCAAGGTGCCAAATTATATAAAAGACTACCTAATAGGTAGTCTTTTATCTTTTTAAGACAACTAGATATGAACATAGTCCCTTATGGATAAGAATGACGCCCCCGAATAATGGGCTTTTATTTTATCCTGAGGCAATCTACGAATTACTGAACGCCGAAGATATCTTTAATCTTTTAGTCGTCCAGGATGAAATATTGATGATGATTTTATCTAAAATCTACTTATACTTAACTTGAATTTACCTTATTCTTGTCAATTACATCAGTTGCTTAATAATCATTTATCCTGAACCCATACAATAGGAACTACTCAGATAGACGCTTAGAGTATCATTGAAGTTTAGCCCTTTCAATTAATAATGAATTCATGGGTACAATATCATTTACTTAAACAATTAAAAGGAACGCCAAAAAAACGTCCCTTTTAATACTACAGAGTATTATGTCAAGCGACAATACTCTAAAAGAGGTTTATTGCGCCGAATTCCCGCTCCCATAATAGAGTTCAATCAATCTCGAATAAACTTCATCCTTTTTCTCGACCTTCGCCTTTAATTCATTATCCATGATAGGCATCACGATAAACTTTAATGGCGAATTACTTCCACCGCAGATCTCCTGTTCCTTGTAGGCTAGCTCTGCCGGAATCGAAATTTCCCTCACTCCATTAATTTTCATCCCAACAATCCCCTGATTCCAACCCTCAATTAGCCCCTCATTTGCATAGATTGGTACTGAGAGTCTTGTCGGATTATCATAATTATCAAACGATGAATCAAAAATCTTTTCATCCGCACAGAACCCAATATAATATGCGAAATAATCCGTATCTCCTGATTTTAACTCTTTGCCATTACCAGTTTTCAAATCTTTCGTTGTTAATCCACCGCTATTTACCGTTGCTGCATTATATGATTTTACGTCCTTTCTATATTCATAAAATGTATTATAATACTTTTCCGACAAATTCTTAGCATAATCATTCATTTCGGTTTGTATTGCGGTATACTCCTCTTCCACCTCTGTTAATTTTGCGTTATTTTCCGCACTTCTCGCTGTATTTTGCGAAGCTGACAAAACCACAAAAGCATAAGTCGCTATTGTCGAGCCTAGCAATATTAATGCGATTGCAAAGATTATCACCCGTTGCCGAACAGTAGTTTTTTTCACATTAGACTCCATCTACCTCCTAACCGAACTTTTTCAGAAAAACAATTTAAATACCAAGCTAAATTATTTCTCCTGAAAATTCCCGTTTAACTATATTTTTAATACTCGCCATTATATCAAAGATTTCTTTCTCTGTCAAGGTTCCATTTTTATCTGCAAATGTCAGCCTAAACGAAACATTTTTCATTTTCAACTCTCTCTGATAAATTGACAGGGGACGAACCGAGAAAACTAACTCCTTCGTCGCTAAAGCCTCATTTAATTTTGTAAAAATATTCTGGTATGATAGCTCCGAGGAAACACGAATCGTAATATCGCGCACCACGGCCGGAAACTTCGAAAATTCCAAATTCTTTTTTTCTGATTTTGGTAAGGCCCCTAGTAATTTTTCCATCCCTATCTCAATTACTGCCACTGGCGCATCAATCTTCAATTCGCGCAAAACCGACCGCTTAATTTCTCCAACCCGTCCAATAACCTTCTCTGTTGCAATATCTGCCGAATGTTTTATTTCAAAATACCCTGGACTCTTTTCTGCCGCATTAAGCGTATAATCGGAAACCCCAAGCCTATTCAATAAGAATTCCGCTCCTGCTTTTGCCCGATAATAATCCCCAAGCACTAAGAAGCTAAGTTCCTCTCGAATTATCGGCACCCCATCCTCATCTAGCCCATCATTTTTTCTTGCCACCTGATTTATTTCATACAGCGAAAAACCATTATATCCATATTTTAGATTATCTCTCGCTTTAACTAAAAGAGATGGTGTAATTGACTGTCGGAATCTCTGTAATTCCGGTGAAATACTATTTACGATTTTGTATGAATTTTCCGGATTTTCTCCGACTTTTTTCTGCAACCTTTCACTTACAAACGAATAGGTCAAAAGTTCATTTGCTCTCAGCTGATCGGACAGAATCTCTCTAATCCGGGTTTTTAGGATACGCAATTCGGGCTTTCTTGCGCCAATAAACGGCCTAAGTGGCAGTGTTGGCATAATATTATCAAACCCCAATAATCTACCCACTTCCTCGATAATATCTTCACGAATATGAATATCAGTTCGCCAATCTGGTGTGACAACTTCCAAATTACCCTTCGTTTTAAAGCCTACGTTTTCAAGCGTTTGCTTTACGGTTCCTAAATCATAATCTGTTCCAAGTAGAGAATTAATGTCTTTTATGGAAAGTTTAATTGTTATTTTTTCGTCTTTCTCCACCTGGCAATCCTGAATTTCCGACTCGCTTACCCCTAATTTTGCCAGCGCCATCCTAAGACCAACTTCCGTCCCGCTCTTTGGCTGTCCTTTTGTAAAACGGGTAATCGCCTCCGAAAAAATCCCATGATCCATCTGTGTTTTTCTGAGATTGTATAATGAAAATGTTGCCGCCTCAAGCATAACGTTTTTAGTTTCAGCATCAATTTCCGTCGATTTTCCGCCCATCGCTCCCGCTAGTGCCACTGCCGTCTCACCACTCGTTATCACGATATCATTCTCCGTCAAATTAATTTCGGAGTCATCCAACAAAGTTAATTTTTCACCCTTCTTTGCCGTTCGTACGCCAACGTTTTCGCCCCCAATCTTCACAAACTTATCATAGTCAAAAGCATGTAATGGTTGTCCCGTCATCAGCATTACGACATTAGTCGCATCAACAATTTCCGAAACGCTTCGCATTCCAGCCTTCGCCAAAAAGACCGCATCATCTGAAAAATATTTCTCATTCCCTAATGTGTTGTCTACTTCAAAAACTGCACACTCATATCTCTTACATAATTCAGCATCTTCAATTTTAACCTTTATCTTAGATTTCTTTGCTGCAATTTCCGGAATCTTTGGTTCGATAAATTTTTCACCTAAAATCCCCGCTACCTCTCTTGCAAAACCAATAATTCCAAAACAATCTGGACGATGTGTCAAAGACTTATTCTCAATATCTAGAATTACATCATCTAAATCGAACACTTCTGCGAAACTAGCCCCAGGCTTTACCCCAACTCTTTCCGGGTCAATCTCAATAATTCCATCATGTCCCGCACCCAGCCCTAATTCATCTTCTGCCGCCAACATTCCATTAGATTCATATCCCCTTAGTTTTCTCACTCCTAATGTAAATGATGGATCAGCCGGTAACTTTGCGCCCGGTGCAACCCAAGCCGCAAACATTCCCCCGCGAACATTCGGCGCACCACAAACAACTTGCACCAGTTCTTTTTTGCCTACATTAATTTGACATAAATGCAAATGTGTGTCAGGTATTTCTTCGCACTTCTCAACCTTGACAATCAAAATCCCCCGATACTTTTCCGACCAGTCATCTTTTCCCTCAACTTCGACCAACCTCGATCCGATTAGCTTTATTAGCTCCTCGGTTGACATTTTCTCTGGAATATTGACCAACTTTTTTATTTCATTTAGACTTACCTTCATTCTAAAATTCCTCCAAAAATTCCAATTTTCCACTTTCAAAATATCTAATGTCGGTTAATCCGTATTTTAACATTACCAATCTATCTATTCCGCCACCCCACGCAAATCCCTTATATTTTTCCGGATCAATCCCCGCCGTCTTCAAAACATTCGGGTGAATCATTCCACATCCTAACACTTCTAGCCAACCATCTCCTTTCCCGCCCAACGACTTCGGCTTTTCAATTAAAAGCTCAATCGACGGCTCCGTAAAAGGGAAATATCCTGGTTGTGTTTTTATATTTAAATCCTCAGCATAATATTCACTAAATAAATTCTTAAACACACCTAGCATTTGCGAAAAATTCGCAGTCCTCGATACGAAAATCCCTTCACATTGATAAAAGGTATGCTCGTGTGTCGCATCCGCATCTTCGTTTCGAAATACTCTCCCCGGAATTACCACCGCAATCTGGCCTGCCGAATTCTCAATCCCACCCCCCTCCACTTCGTCTAGTCTAAATTTATATTTTGTCAGCGCACGATACTGCATCGTCGAAGTGTGTGCTGGCGGAATAAAGCCTTCTTCGGTCCTAAAGGTGTCATATCCATCCCTTGCTGGATGATTCTTTGGAAAATTCAACGAATCAAACATATGAAACTCGTCGTCCAGTTGCCTCGCTTCCATAATGTCAAATCCCATCTGCGAATAAATATCGAGTAAAGTATCTAACTCAGCCATCAATGGATGCTTTGTTCCTCTTTTGATTTCCGGAATCTCCTTATTTGGCATACTCGGCGCCGTTAGATCAATCTCCTCAACCTCTCCTGATTCTTGCGCCGCAACCAACTCCGCCAGCCTCTGCTCTAGTTCCTTGCGCTTCTGATTTAACTTCTGCCCAAATTCTTTTCGCTGCTCTTTCGCTATGTCTCTAATTTTCCGATATTCAAGATTCAGATTTTTCAGCTGTTCTTTTACTTCCTCAATATTCTGCATACTGACATTATAGCACTTTTTTAAGATATAACAAGAGTTTTATGGCATTACAATAATCACTAAAGAAATCAAGGCTAATCCAACCAAGATGAACCAAATCCAAGAAAAACGCCCCGTCCCTTTCGTGTCTTCTGAAAAGTCAGAATCCTCCACAAAATCTGGGTTACGGCGCTTTCCAGATTGACTGCTCTTCCTGCGTGACCGCTCGACTAAATCGGCATTTATCCTTCGCGTCAACTCCGACTTCTTATCTTCATCCTTTGTTACTATAATTCCCATAAAAACCTCTCCGTTCTATTCCATTTTAGTATAACCTTTTTCTATTATACAGTAAATTAAAATTATTGCAAATATCGAAAAAAGTCTTTACAGAGTAGGTTTTTGTGCTATAATCAGGTTAATAACAAATTTTAAGGAGGTTTAATGGCTAATAAAAAACCCAAGAAATCTGACAAGGTTTCAAAACCAGTTGAAAAGGTCAAAGCCGAAACCAAAACCAAGAGCGAGAAGGTGGTAACTGCAAAGGTGAAAGGTGCGACGGAGACAAAGACTACCAAAAAGGTAGTAAAGAAAAAATCTAGTAGTAAACCGAAGGTTATCGCTTCTGGTCTCAGCGCTAGCGGTATACTTGAGTCGCAGCCAATGAAAGGCTTTTTTAAGAAAAAGGGCGACGTAGATGAAAACGTCCTAACGATTTTTAAAAAACCTCGGCTGTATAACTTGCTTGGCAGCCTAATTGGCGAAGTTATCGGCACCATGTTCTTGACAATCTTTATGATGACCATGGGCGTTTATCAGCCTCTTTACGCAATCTTTATATATATTGCGGTGACCGCGGCTATTACTGGATTATCTGGCGCACATCTTAATCCGTTAATTACTGCCGGAATGATGGCCAGCCGTAGAGTCTCAGCTATCCGTGGTATTATCTATATCCTCGGACAGATTCTAGGCGCATGGTTCGGCCTTCTCATCGTAAATGCTGCTCGACTTGCTGCTGGCAGCGAAGCTGAACTCCCGACCATGATTGCAATTGGCGACGGTCAATTTTGGCCAGTTACAATTATCGAAATGGTTGGCTCGCTCATCTTTGCATTCTTCTTTGCGAGGGCAACCGTTTACAAGAGAAGTACTCTAACCTATGCAATTATGGTTGGTGCAGGTTATCTTTTTGCCTCGCTTACGGTAATTATGATTTCCACAAAATACTTTACTTTGCAGAATAACTTTATGATGAACCCAGCAATCGCTCTAATGTATCAGATACTACCAACCGGCGCCGATAATTTCGGTCAGTTGATGACTAACCTTGCGCTTGCGCTTTGCACCTATGCCGTCCTTCCAATGCTCGGCGGTGTCATCGGTTTCTATCTGAGTGATTTTACTCAAAGATTAGCCGGTGATCCTCGTAAGTAAATAATAGCATTATAAATAAATCCCAGGATTCCTTTTATGGAACCTTGGGATTTTATTGTCTAAGGACTAGCTTAGAAAAACAACTATCATCCGCCATAATCAACACTAATCCGTTTTTGGATTCAATCTACTCGACACTAAATATCTATAGCCACTTTTTCAGGTATTCGCCCGTAGCTGACGGTTTCTTTGCCTGTGCTAATTTTTCTGGTGTCCCCTCAGCGACAACCCTTCCCCCGCCTGCGCCACCTTCTGGTCCCATGTCAATAATCCAATCCGCAGATTTTATAACGTGTAAATTATGCTCAATAATTATCATCGAATTGCCATTATCAACCAGTTTATTTAGGATTTTCAATAATCTGTTGACATCATCAGTATGTAATCCAGTCGTTGGTTCATCCAAAATATATAAAGTTTTACCAGTTGACCTTCTCGATAACTCTGTTGCTAATTTTATTCTCTGCGCCTCTCCACCCGAAAAAGTTGTGGCTGGCTGCCCGAGTCTTATATATCCCAAGCCAACTTCCTGGATAGTTTTTAGTTTACT
Source organism: Candidatus Saccharimonadota bacterium (assembly GCA_030536095.1). Taxonomy (GTDB): domain Bacteria; phylum Patescibacteriota; class Saccharimonadia; order Saccharimonadales; family Saccharimonadaceae; genus Nanosyncoccus. Next base: position 4,236 of record JAUNQQ010000029.1, on the reverse strand, counting down.
TGAGATTTTTGGAATTGCTTCAAAGAAATCTACCGCCTCATCAATCGTCATATTTAGCACATCTGAAATATCTTTACCTTTATATTTTACTTCCAGTGCCTCCTTATTATATCTCTTTCCATGACAAGCCGGACAAGTTACATATACGTCCGGCAAAAAATGCATTTCAATTTTATTCACTCCGTCACCCTGGCAAGTCTCACATCTTCCTCCCTTAACGTTAAAGCTAAACCTTCCCGCCTTATATCCTCTAAGTTCAGCTTCTGGCTGAGATGCAAATAGTTCGCGAACCGCATTGAATACTCCAGTATAGGTTGCCGGATTACTTCTCGGCGTTCGTCCAATCGGACTCTGGTCAATTACAATACACTTATTTAGGTACTCGACCCCCTCAATTTTATCATGCTCTCCAGCCACTGTCTGTGCTCGGTGTAATCGCGCCAACAGTTCATTTGCAAGAATATCGTTTACCAGTGTTGATTTTCCAGAGCCAGACACGCCCGACACGACTGTCATCACTCCCAATGGAAAATGCACATCAATATTTTTTAGATTATTTTCCTTCGCTCCGCGCACTATTAACTCATGTTTCGTTACTGGCTTTCTCCGTTTTTTAGGTACGCTAATTTTTTTCGCGCCAGTCAAATATTTCCCAGTTAATGATTTTGGATTATTCATCACTTCTTCCGGCGTTCCCGCGGCCACAATTCTTCCGCCATTTGCTCCCGCCCCCGGCCCAACATCAATTAAATAATCCGCTTCGCGCATTGTGTCTTCATCATGCTCTACGACCAATACGGTATTTTTTAAGTCGCGTAAATGTTTTAGCGTTGCAATTAATTTATCGTTGTCTCTCTGGTGTAAGCCGATCGAAGGCTCATCCAAAACATAAAGTACTCCCTGAAGCCCAGATCCAATCTGTGTCGCCAACCTAATCCTCTGTGCTTCTCCGCCAGATAGTGTATTTGCAACTCGACCAAGCTCCATGTATCCCAGTCCTACATCGTGCATGAATTTCACGCGTTCACGAATCTCTTTTATAATCGGTTTAGCGATCATCTCTTCCGATTCAGAAAACTTCAAATCTCGTTTCAGTACCTCAAGCGTCTGGTCAACATTAAGACTACACATATCCACAATATTCAGATCATGAACTGTCACCGCCAACACTACCGGTTTCAATCTAGCACCATTGCAAGTCTGACATTTTTTCAACCTCATAAACCGCTCAATGTCATGGCGCAAAAACTCAGATTCCGTTTCGCGATAACGCTTTTCCAGAGTTGGAATTACTCCATCGTACGTCGATTCATATTTTACTCCCTCGCCCCACTTTCCGCTTCCGCCTACTTTTACCTCATATTTTTCATCACCAGTTCCATACAGAATTAGATGCTTTATTTCTTCAGGTAATTTTCCTATCTCAGTTCGAATATCAAAATGATGCTTTTCTCCTACCGCCTCAAGCCTCTTTAGCCACCAAGAATCTTGTGAGACCCTATTAAACGGCCTTATTCCTCCTTCCGCAATCGTTAGGTTGTTATTAAACACGAGATTCGGATCAATCTCCATTCGCGTTCCCAGTCCAGTACAAGTCGGGCAAGCCCCCTGTGGCGCATTAAACGAAAATAACCTTGGCTCGAGCTCTGGAATCAGTTCATCTGGATGATTCGGACAAGCATATCGTTGCGAATAGGTTAATTCTTCCGTGTCAATTGAACCTCTCCCCTCAATTGCCGTTGCATTGTCTGTAATTTTCAGAAGCTTTATTATACCCTGACCTAAGTCCAGCGCCTGCTCAATCGAAGCAGAAATTCTTGATTCTAAATCTGGACTCAAAATAAAGCGATCGACTACTATCTCAATATCATGCTTCATCTGCTTTTCTAGTTCCGGAAACTCATCAAGCGCATAAACTACCCCGTCGACTCTTACTCTTGAAAAACCTTTTATCTGATATTTTTCGGGAATATGCTGAAACTCGCCCTTTTTTTGTTGAACTATTGGCGCGAGCAGCATTAGCTTCGAGCCTAGTGGCAGCTTCATTACTTCGTTTACAATATCCTCATTCGTTCTGCGTGAAACTCGACTATGGCAAATCGGGCAATGCGGAACTCCTACTCTCGCAAAAAGAAGCCTAAGATAATCATAGATTTCAGTCACGGTTGCAACTGTTGAACGCGGATTTCGTGAAGTGGATTTCTGGTCAATTGAAATTGCCGGCGAAAGGCCCGTAATGGAATCTACGTCTGGTTTATCCATCACCTCCAAGAACATTCGCGCATAGCTACTCAAAGACTCAACATAGCGTCGCTGCCCTTCAGCATAAATAGTATCAAAAGCCAAGCTAGACTTTCCTGATCCAGACAATCCAGTCAATACGACAAGTTTATCTCGTGGAACATCTACATCAACATCTTTTAAATTATGCTGACGCCCCCCTCTAATTTTCAGGAGATTATCACCATACTTATCACTGGTAACTATACCAGGATTACTCGCGTCATCGCAACTGACGCTTGCCTCGCGCTCTTTCATAAACGCATTACATTATACACTAAAAAATTTAAAAAGTCCAGACTATATTTTTAACATTTTTTGTGCTTTAATAAAAAGCGAACAATGATTTATTTAGGTAAGAAACCCATCCGGAAAAGTTTTCTAGTCGTAGGGCTGATTACGCTTATATACGCGATAATCTCTTTCATAAACCTAGGAGATATGTCAGCTCCGCAGAACTTTGAGGAATTTTCCGATGGACAGTCGATAGATTTCTATTTTGGTAGAACGCAAAATATTTCCAGAATAATGTTTTATAGTGGAGAGACGCCGGGAAATTATAAAGTCTATTATTTTGAAGATACAAGCGACACTACTATAGAGAATCCTGACGAGGGGCTAGATGATTCTGAAGTCAAGACAAAGAGTTCAGATGATTCTAGCGAGTCCAATGAAAATATTTATCTAAT
>JAUNQQ010000029.1:0-1167 GCA_030536095.1 Candidatus Saccharimonadota bacterium | reverse complement strand
GCCATCCCCATTCAGCTTTTAGGAATGACACCATTTGCCTGGCGTCTCGGCGGAAATATCTGCGGAATATTAATGATTCCACTTACATATATGTTAGCCGACAAACTCTTAAAAAACAAAAAATGGGCAGTTCTCGCTGCGCTATTCATGGCCCTAGATACATTCCATTTTGCGCATACGCGGATGGGTACGATAGATAGTTATCTAGTCATATTCTGTATGCTCGAAGTTTTGTTTATGCTTAAATATCTAGATGGTCATAAAAAACTCAATCTTCTCTGGTCGGGTTTGTTTATGGGGTGTGGAATAACGACAAAATGGTCAGGCTGTTTTACCGCTCTAGGAATAGCTGTTATTTTCTTTGTTGATTTCTTTAAAAGTCTCCCCAAAATTAAAAAACACCGAGGCGAAATTCTAAAACTTGCTGGTGCATGCGTAGGATCATTTATTATCCTTCCTATTATAATCTATTTTGGTAGTTATATGGCATTTCCAAAGGTGACAGTCGGCTATGCAAATCGACTAGTAGAGACAAAAGACGGTAGTAGTTATTATTGTGATACATCCTCGAATTACTTAGAAAAAATCAGAAGCGGCGAAGAATCTTATCCGACAAGCGATGTAATTGCCAATGAGGTGATTGATACGCCACAGGATGTTATTTGCCAAGCCATGGGAGTTATGAGCTATCATACCGGTCTCGAGGATTCACATCCATTTGAATCGCCGTGGTATAGTTGGCCTTTTGACTGGAAGCCAGTTTGGTATTATGCTCACCCGACCGATTATCGCTCTGGTTATTATGCAACGATTTCGGGAATTGGTAACCTCGTAATTTATCTACTGGGTGTTTTTGGTGTAATTTTCCAGCTTTACCACTTATTTACCAAGAAGCCAAAACCCTGGAAAAACCTTACGATTATCGCCTGTTCCTTTTTGCCATATTTATTTATTGGTCGCGCAATGTTCCTCTATCATTATTTTCCTACGCTTCCCTTCGTAATAATCGCTGGAACTTATCTAATGATGCATGTAGAAAAACTTCTCTCAAAGTTTCTTTCTAAGGAATGGGCGTTAGCCATCCTCATAGTGATAATGATTTTTGTGGTAACATTTTCTGTTGCTTACTATCCGATTGTTAGCGGTATGCCAATTTCCAATACTTAT
>JAUNQQ010000028.1:5438-11457 GCA_030536095.1 Candidatus Saccharimonadota bacterium | reverse complement strand
TTTTAATGTTATAGTTTTGGAACACCCTCATTATACCAAAAGCGTAATATCTTTGTCAACACTTTTTTATCGCCTGCTTTTGTGTTATAATACCCCTATGAAAATTGCGATTTTAGGTTACGGCCAAGAAGGCCACTCCGTTGAAACTTATTTTAAGAACGATGAGATTACCGTTTTTGATAAATTCAGTCCGGAGGACATCCCGACTTTTCAGCTCGAAAATTTCGACCTTGTCTTTCGCTCTCCCTCCGTCCATCCTCATCCCGAAATTCCCGCCCACTGGACTTCTTCTACTCGCTATTTCTTCGACCATTGTCCCTGTGATATTATCGGCATTACCGGCACAAAGGGAAAGGGAACAACCTGCACTCTCCTAAAGTCCCTTCTCGACGCCTTCGGGAAAACTACTCATCTCGTCGGCAATATCGGTCTCCCCTGTCTTGATGAGCTTGACAAGATAAAAAAAGATGACATTGTTATTTTTGAACTTTCCAGTTTCCAGCTCTGGGATCTTGAAAAATCTCCCCGCTTCGCCGCTCTGCTTCGTCTTGAGCCGGATCATCTTGATGTTCACGACTCCTTTACGCAGTATCTCGAGGCAAAGTCCCATATTACATCTTATCAATCCGCTAATGATTATCTAATCTACTACGCTAAGAATGAGAATACTAACTCTCTCGCTAAAAATTCCCCCGCGAAGAAATTCTCCTACCCCTTCGGCGCACCAAAAGACCTTCTCTCTCATCTTCACGCTCCCGGCGACCATAATAAGGAAAATGCCGAGGCTGCGCTTTTGCTCGCAAACTGCTATATTTCCCCCGACTTGTCAATTGACGATTTTATAAAAAAATATTCTGATGTTTTAATAAAGGGCCTCGAAGCTTTTCACTCTCTCCCGCACCACATTGAATTTGTCCGCACTCTAAACGGCGTTGACTATTACGATGATTCTTATTCAACCACTTTCCCCTCTGTTGATGTCGCTCTAAAAACCTTCGCCGACCATCCGCTTATTCTTATCGCTGGCGGAAAAGACAAGGGAATTGATTATGATATCCTCAGCGAACGCATTTTTACTTCTGAAAATCTCGAAAAATGTATTTTAATTGGCGAAACAAAACATAAATTCGCGAGAAAAGCAATCGACGAAAGTCAATATAAATTCGCCGAAACTTTCCCCGAAGCCATCGAAAACGCCCAGTATTTCGCCGAACAACTCGCTAAACAAAACGCCAACATTTCCGAAGAGAATTACTGGCAAAACCGGGAACAGTCCGACCTAAAAAATCCCGTCGTCCTACTCTCTCCTGGCGCCGCCAGCTTTGATATGTTCACCTCCTATTCCGCCCGCGGTGACGAGTTTAAATCCCTCGTCAACTCTCTCGCCTAAACATTTTATAAGCTTAAATTTGTCTTTTAGAAAAACCTAGCGTATAATATATATTATGTTACTATTGTCATGGTGGTATTCCGCCGGTTATCGCGATTTTCTCCAAAAACTTCTTTCTAAGCTCCATGATACAGCTGACTTTTTCAGCATCGACCTTCTCCTAAAAACCCTTTTCTCCCCCTATAAACAAATCTCCGCCGAAGTAAATTCCGGTTCCTTCTTCCAACGCCTCCTTGATAAACTTATCTCTCGTATCATCGGCTTTTTCATCCGCTTCTTTATTATCATTATCGGCACTCTCGCCCTAATTTCCCAGTCCATCCTATCTCTCTTCGCTGCCCTGTCTTGGCCACTTCTTCCCATTTTTCCCCTTATCTGCTTCGTCCTTTTCGCCGGAGGAACCTCGCTATGAATCCTAACCAGAATCAAACAGCAAACAGCACCATCCCTCCTCGCGCCCCCTATAACGCTTCCGTTTCCGAATCTAATAATACCTTTCGCTATAACTCCCCCCGCGCTCGCCTCGCTCGTCTCGGAAAAATCTTCACTAATTTCTTCCTAAAACTTCTCCTTATTCTCGGCCTAATCCTGACGATTTTCGGCGGACTCTATCTCCTCTGCCTAGCACATTCCTCCGCCGGCTGGCTCTTGCTCGCCCTCGCCGCTATTTTTGCTATTTTGCTCATTCTTTCCACCTTTTTCTTCCCCTCAATTCCACCTAAAAACTCCCCCTATATCGACGATATTCTCTCCACTAATGTCCTTCGCCTACTTTCTAAAAACCCCACCTCAAAAGAACTCGCCGAAATCCTCGTTAATACTAAAAGTGGCAATTTTCTCGCCGCCCGCTATGGCATGATTCCGCAGGTTCTTACCCAGATGCTCGACGATTCCGTCACGATCGAAAGCATCTTCCAAAAATCTCGCCAGATAAAGTCCGAAATAAATCTCGAAACCATCACCGGCGGTGTTCTCGTCGTTGCGCTCGTCGAATCCTGCCCTAATAGCGAACTCTTTCTCCGTCGCCTAAAGCTTGAAATTTCCGATTTGTATGACGGAATAACCTGGTACGCCTATCTTCATGGCATTATAAAAACCTCTAAAAAGCGCCGTCATACCGGTGGCATTGCCCGTGACCTTTCCTTCGGCTTTATTCCTACCCTCCAGCGTTTCGGTATAAATATCTCCGCCCAACGCATCTATTCTAAGACTCAGATTAACCGCTCTTCCCAGCGCGAAGCCGTCGATAAAATGATTGAAATTTTCTCAAAAAACGGTCGCCAAAATGTCGCCCTCATCGGCGCGGATGGAACTGGCCGCTCTACTGTCGTTAATGCTTTCGCCGAAGAAATTCAGGATGCTGACAATAAATCCGTCCCCAGTAATCTAAAATTCCGCCAAGTTTTTAAGCTTGATGCCGCTTCTATTATTAGCACTGCTTCTCGCCCTGGAGATGTTGAACGACTGGTTAATCTCATTCTAAATGAAGCCTACGCCGCTAAAAATATTATCATCTATCTTGATAATGCACACCTCTTTTTCGAAGATGGCGTCGGCTCAGTCAATATCTCTAATTTGCTTACGCCAATTATTGAAGCTGGCGCTCTCCGCATTATTCTTATTTTTGATGAACAGCGCTATCTCGAACTTTCCGCGCGTAATTCCGCCCTAGCTAACTCGCTCAATAAACTCCAAATTCTTCCTGCCGATGAATCCGAAACTCTAAAAATTATGCAAGACCGCATTCCTTCTCTCGAATATCAACATAAGGTCACTTATACTATCTGGTCAATGAAGGAAGCTTTTCGTCTTTCCCAGCGTTATATTCACGACCTCGAAATGCCCGGTCGCGCTCTAAATCTCCTCGAATCTTCTGCCTCATATGCCAACCAAGGTTTTGTTATGGGCGAATCCGTTGCCACTGCCATTGAAAAAACCCAGGGAATTAAACTCGGCGGCACAACTTCTGCCACTTCCACCGACAGTCGTTCTAATCTTCTTAATATGGAAAATCTCATCCACCAGCGGATGATTGATCAGGTCTTCGCTGTTCAGGCCGTTTCCGACGCACTTCGCCGTTCCGCCGCTGGCATTCGCAATGAAAACAAGCCGATCGGCACCTTCCTCTTCCTCGGCCCGACTGGTGTCGGAAAAACCGAACTCGCCAAAGCTCTTTCCGAAGTTTATTTTGGCGGCGAAGGAAATCTTGTCCGCATCGACCTAAACGAATATGTTACCGAAAATGACGTCTCTCGTCTTATCGCCGAAAGTAGTGCCGACCCAATGAGCCTTACCGCTCAGGTTATGAAAAATCCTTTCTCAGTCGTCCTACTCGATGAAATTGAAAAAGCCCATCCGTCCGTCCTAACTACCCTCCTTCAGCTGCTTGACGAAGGCATTCTCCGTGACACAAAGAACCACGAAGTCAGTTTCCGTGATACCATTGTCATTGCCACTAGTAATGCTGGCGCCAACAAAATCCGCGAATGGGTTTCCACCGGCAAAGATTTATTAGCACTAAAGGAAGATTTAACCAACGAACTTATTGCTAATAATGAATTTAAGCCCGAATTTCTCAACCGCTTTGACGAAATCTGCCTCTTTAAGCCGCTTTCCATGGAAGATTGTTTCCAGCTTATCGACCTCATTATGAATAGTGTCAATAAAACCCTCGCTCCCCAAAAAATCACCGTCCGCCTCGAAGATGCCGCAAAAACCATTCTCGTCCAGCGTGGTTATGACCCTCAGCTCGGTGCTCGCCCGATGCGCCGCATCGTCCAGCAAACCGTCGAAAATTCCGTCGCCAAGATGATGCTCGAAGGCTCCGTCGCTCCTGGCTCTGAAGTTCTCATTACCGCCGAAATGCTCAACTTCTAATTTTCCATGAAAAACGGAGCGATTTCTCGCTCCGTTTTTGGCTATGTAAAATGTAAGGATTCAGGAATAATTAATTCATCCGAACCAAAATTCCCTCTAGTGTTTCTATAATTCTATCCGTATTTTGCGCAATTTTACCTAGTGCCACAGCACCGTCAAGTAATGCGCAAGTCTCAACCGGGCTTTCTATCAGTAGCGCACAATCACGCCTACATACTTCACCACTAAACGGACAAGTAGCTCTAGCCACGACTCACATCCCCTTTCTAATATCTTCAGCCGAGTCAAACAGCCAATTTCTCAACGGGCGACCCATTATATTTTTTTCGCGCGCCCACATCTCTACGCTATTTCTCACAATAAAAATCTCTCCAGTAAAAGAGACATATTCCCCAATTCGCCTTACCGCTCCAACCATCTTCATCCGGCTGATAATTATTGACCGAATCGCCATTCGGATACGATTAGCCTTAAATATAATCGCTCCATCTATCTCACGAGTCCGCATTACTTTTAGTAATGACTTTATCCCTTCATCAATCTCCAGCGAATCAATTATAAGGAGAGCAGTATTTTTCTCCTCGTATAGACAATCGATCGCCTTCATCTGTCTTTTAATCTCGGATACTCTTAGGACGCACGTTTTTCGAAAATCTACTACGGCTTTTTCGGCTGCCTGAACATCCTCACATTTCATAACCGAAAGATCCTTCCTATCTCACAATCCCCAATAGAATACTTATATTCTACCACTAAACCACAAATCTGTCAATACATCACCCAAAATATGCTTGACTATTTACTAATTTTATGATAAAATATACACAGCTTAAGTTGGGAGGTCCAACAAAAGCACCTTTACACCGTCCCTACCCTTGCGAGAATGGGACACGTTCGGGGTTTACCCCAGAAAGGAGGCGAAGGATGACCAACATCCTTAACCTCACCCAATACGAAGCAACAACCGACCAGCTCGAGGCAGGTGTAATCGAGCCCGACTTTGGTAAGGAGTTTATCAAAGAACTTCTCACCTTCGAGCAGCATCCCACCGAAACGGAAATAAGAAACCGCGCGCGCCGACTCGCCGCCACTGCTCTCGACATTTCTAGAGGAAAAAGAGGCAAAGTAATGATCGACAGCGCATCATGTCTCACGCCCGCTCTTATTGTAGAGCTTAAGAAGATGGGGTTCACTCCCCTCTTCAGTGTCACTCGTCGCAGAACAGAGAAAGTAGTCCAGTCGGACGGTTCCGTCCGAAAGCTTGCCGTTCTTCGGCACATCGGCTGGGTTCAACCCTAAAGATTTTGTCCTTATTCAAGGTCTAAAACTCTAGCTCCTTTAGGGGCATCAGTTCATCTGATGCCCCTTTTTTTTCATGTCAATAGCCGACTATTTTTCTCAATTCCAGCTCGATTTCCCTCTTCCCACTTTTCATAATCTGTGTTATAATGAAAAAGACCTTTTGGTTGTAGAATTATCATCTCGCCGGCTTCCTTCTGGATGTCGGTTTGGTTCATTGCTGGCTTCGCCGGGTCTCTCCCCGACATTGCCAGTTCCGCCCGCCTTATCTGGGTCTTGCCCAAATAAGGCGGGCTCCGTCCCGCTACACAGGGCTTCGCCCCGGGGAGTGATCAGTTTTTGCAGCATACGTTTTCCTCCTTTTTCAGCAAACGGAACAGCCACAGCAGTACCAGCCAGATAAGGATACCCGCCACAAAGGCTGCCAGAAACACATTCTCATTGGGGATGAAG
>JAUNQQ010000028.1:2973-5428 GCA_030536095.1 Candidatus Saccharimonadota bacterium | reverse complement strand
TCAGGACATGCGCCTGAAAAATCCGCCGAACTATTTTCTTTTTTGCTGGACTTTTCTCTTTTAAAAAAGAGAAAAGTCCATATAAAAAGTCCATATGCGGGGCATTAGCTCAGTTGATTAGAGCGCATCGCTGGCAGCGATGAGGTCATGAGTTTGAGTCTCATATGCTCCACCATTTTTTATTAACGAGAAAAATACCATGGTTACCCTAAATGATTATCGTGACGAACGCCTAAAAAAATTAGAAAACATCCGCGAACGGGGAATTGACCCCTATCCCGCACATACAAATCGCACGAATACTATTTTCGAAATTATCGACCATTTCGAAGATTTTGACGGAAAGCCCGCGACTCTTTCTGGCCGCATTACCGCCATCCGTAGTTTTGGCAAGCTCGCCTTTATAAAGATTCGCGATTTTTCCGGTGAAATCCAAATTTTTATGGAAAAAATCCTCGCCGAAGACACTACTAAAAATTATTTTAATATAAAGATGCTAAAGCTTCTTGATGTTGGCGATTTTATCGAGGCAACAGGGAAGATTGGTAAGTCCTCTACTGGCGAAATCTCGATTTTCAGCAACGAAGTCCGTCTTCTCACTAAAACCCTTCGTCCACTCCCTGGACGCGATGGCTTTACTAATAAAGAAGAACGCTATCGTCGTCGCTATGTTGACCTAAATGTTAATCTCGAAGTGCGCGACCGCCTTGTCCGTCGCTCCCGCTTTTGGCAGGCAACTCGCGATTTTATGAATGACCATGGCTTTATCGAAATTAATACCCCTGTTCTTGAAACAACTACCGGCGGTGCCGATGCAACTCCTTTCTCGACCCATATGGATGCGCTCGATCAGGATTTTTATCTTCGCATTTCCCAGGAACTCCCCTTGAAGCGCCTGCTCGGTGGTGGTTTTGAAAAGGTTTATGACATTGGCCCGCGTTTTCGCAATGAAGGAATTGACGATGAGCATCTCCCTGAGCATATCGCTTTCGAAGCTTATGCTGCTTACGAAGATTATCAGTCCGGTATGGATTTCTACGAAGAAATGATGAAATATGTCGCAAAAGAAACCTGGAATACACTTGAGTTTAGAATTGGCAATTTTAAGGTTGACCTATCTGAAAAATGGCCACGAAAAAAATATGCCGATGTAATTTTTAACGAATTTAAGATTGATGTTTTTCATCCCGATCTAAATAATCTCTTGAATATTCTCCAGAATAATGGCGTAAAAGTTGACAAAATCCTAGAACCTGACCAAGAAACCGAGCAGCTACTCGGTCCAACAGTTATGACCACCGCCCGCGCCCTTGATCATCTTTGGAAACTTATCCGTAAAAAATCCGCCGGCCCATTCTGGCTAATCGAAGAACCGCTCTCACTTTCCCCCCTCGCCAAGAAAAATCCTGATAATCCGCTCGTTACCGAGCGTGTCCATCCAGTTATTGGTGGCACCGAAGCTGGTAATGGTTATTCCGAGCTAAACGACCCGCTCGACCAGCTCGCCCGCTTTGAGGAGCAGCAGGCCATGCGCGAAGCTGGCGACTCTGAAGCCCAGATGCTCGACGAAGATTTTGTCGAAATGCTCGAGTACGGAATGCCGCCGGCCTTTGGCTGGGGAAATTCCGAACGCAATTTCTGGCTCTTTGAAGGCGTTTCTGGTCGCGAAGCCGTCCCGTTCCCAATCATAAAACCTCGAAATTAACGGGGAATTACCTCTGATGAAAGTCCCCGTAGTCATAATCCACACACGAAGAAAGGAGCCTTAATGCATCCTTCTTGGAAACCTTTTCTCGACGCCGAATTTAATAAGCCCTATTTCCATGAGCTTTCCGAATTCCTAAAAACCGCCTACGCTTCTCGCCAAATTTTTCCCGAAAAGAAATATGTTTTTCGCGCCTTTTTCTCTGATCTGAATGATGTCAAGGTCGTCATTCTCGGCCAAGACCCCTACCATACACCTGGCGCCGCCATGGGTCTCGCCTTCTCCGTTCCTAATTCCGCCCCCATTCCACCTAGCCTCATAAACATCTATAAAGAAATCGACAGCGACCTCGGTCACCACGAAAATCCCACCGGTAATCTCGTCCCCTGGCAATCCCAAGGCGTCCTACTTTTAAATAATGTTCTCACCGTCGAAGCTCACCAAGCTGGCTCCCATCGCGGTAAAGGCTGGGAAATTTTCACCGAAGCCGTCATAAAATATCTAAACGACACTCGCCCCCATCTTGTCTTTCTTCTCTGGGGTCGCGATGCGCGCACAAAAGCCCCACTCATCAATCGCGAAAAACACCTCGTTCTCGAATCAGCTCACCCCTCTCCTCTTTCCGCTCATCATGGCTTTTTTGGGAACCATCATTTCTCCAAAGCCAATGATTTCCTTAAGCAGCACGGTCTCGCACCAATACAGTGGTAACGATGTCTCCCAACGTGGCGATTTTCGCTTCGCGAAAAT
>JAUNQQ010000028.1:0-2963 GCA_030536095.1 Candidatus Saccharimonadota bacterium | reverse complement strand
TGCCCCATTTTCTTGGTTAAGGTTTTCACAAATGGTGGTTTTTTTCTTTTGGGTAAAATCGCCACATCTCCAGACTAAATCAGTCCGTTCTTCTTCAATACTCGCTTAATCTTCGCTCGATTAAACCCCTCAATTCTCTCATCCCCAATCTCCGTCACCGGAATTGACGACATCTTAATTCCTTCCTTATCAATATCCACCTCTTCATATTCCACCCCCATCTCATCCAACCACTCCATCTCCGCATGACAATACGGACACCACTCCGCCGAATAAACTTTTATCATATTTTCATTATACCACAGTCCCCGCATAAAAACTAAAAGGGGAGAAATCCGCCCTAAAAACCCAACCCAGAAAAATGATTTCTAGCAGTAAAGTTCAAGGAAGTAGCGCTTGTGGTAGAAGCGAAGAAAAAACTAAAATTTATTTTAGATTTTTCTAAGCGCCGTCCCACAACTTTGGCGACAAAGTCGCCAAACAGCGCGGAAGGGGGTTGGGCTCAAAGCCCTACCCCCTGAGCACTACAATAACCCGGAAAAATGATTTCTAGGAGTAGAGTTCGAGGAAGTGACGAGAAACGAAAGGGGTTGGACTTAAGTCCTATTTCTTAAGTCCCACAGCCGCAGACGAAAAAGTTCGCCCTACAAACTCGAACCAGAAAAATGATTTCTAGCAGTAAAGTTCAAGGAAGTAGTGAAGCGCACAAGGGGGTTGGGCTAAAGCCCTACCCCCTGAGCACTGGAACTACTGACGCAGAAATTTACGCTAGAAATCATTTTTCCAGTGCTTTTTTCATCTGAGGATCCTCCCCCTTGTTGATTTGTTCATACGTCCTCTCCACCTTCTCATCCGGCTCCAGCCCCTCACCATTTATACTCGTCCCATTCGGCGTATACCAATGCGCCGAAGTCACCTTTAGCATTGACCCTGCACTTAGATTTACCATCGTCTGTACCACCCCCTTCCCATACGTCTTCGCCCCAATCAATTTTGCCTTCCCGTAATCCTTCAGCGCTCCCGCCACAATCTCCGACGCACTCGCTGTCGACCCATTTACCAGTACAATCGTCTCCGTTTCCGCCAAAATCGCATTCCCGTGCGCCGTCGCCGTCCCAAAACTCGTCGCCCCCGACTTCTGCGTTACTACATTTTGCCCATCTATCCATAACCCCAACATCTCCACTGCCGCCGAAACATATCCGCCCCCGTTATTCCGAAGGTCAATAATCACCTTCTTACATCCCTTCGCCTTCGCCTCTTTCGCAAACTGAATCACCTTCGCCCCCGTATCCGTATCAAATCTCGTCACCAAAATCACCGCCGCATCTTTCTCGTAACTAATATCCGCCGAAACATTATTAATCTCTTCTCGCTTAAGCTTATAGGTCTTCTCCTTTCCGTCTCGCACTATCGTCACCTCCACCTCCGTCCCCGCCGCTCCCCGCAGCTTATTCGAAACCCCCTCCGCATCTAGCGTATAAACCTCTTCTCCGTCCACCTTATACATAATATCACCCGCCAGCAGTCCCACCTTCCGCGCTGGATTATCCGGCGTCGTCCGCACAATTCGCACATATCCGTCCTGTTCTGAAATCACTACCCCAATCCCCGCCCCTACTTCTCCGTGTAGGGAATCGCTAAAATCACTCGCCTCTTGCGCAGTCATATAAACTGTATATTTATCCCCGAGCGCCGCCGCCATCCCCGCCTTCGCTCCCTCAATCATCGCCGTCTTATCAATCTCCCCGTCATAATTATCCAAAATCGCTGCATAAACCTCATTCAGCGCCGACCAATTCATCGCCTGCGACTGAGAATTTCCCACCGAAATATATGGCAGGGAAAAATTCGCAATCGCCGTCCAGTTATACCCGACTAGCCATCCTATCACCGTAAAAATCGCCACGATAATCACGCAGCTTCCCAGATTTATCTTCCTTGCGCTCCACTTATGTTTTGCCATAAAAACAATTATACACCTCTTTCTTTATCTTTTCAACCCAATTCTCACCCCAGTTTTTTCTGAAAAAACTTTACCCCCGTTTCCGAAGGTAAAGTCCTCACTATAATTCTCACCAACTCACCGGGCTACGCAACGGACGGTGAAACCGAAGATCTTGTCGTACCCAGCCTGGGGGTAGAAGCTCTGAGTAGTGTAAAAGTAGAGGAAGTTCGCGCCTGCCTGGGAGCTCGGGTGACTAGACCAGTAGTACGCGTTCGACCCTCGATTGTCCAGACCCCCGCGAGCCCAGTAGTAGAAGCCGGCTTGAATAATTGAGAAAGGTTTCTTCTTTAGTGCGGTATTCTCTATGGCAATAGCCGCTGCTTTCTCTGGTTCAGTACTTCCGTTCCCCGTTACTGTCATCCCATATTTCGTATAGAGTAAGTTATACCAACTCTTATCTCCACTATTTCTCGGTAATATCCAGTTCCTCGGACAAACTGAATTCATCCCGTCCCCACTCGTCATCTTATAAGTTACCGACCCTGCCGACGCCGCGTACATATTATAGTAGTTCCCATAATACTGCGGCTGTCCGTCCCCATCATTCATCTGTATTTTACCCTCGCTACCAGAACCATCTCCTACTCCCGTCTGTCCACTCGCTGCGTTACTATAACTTCTCGCGTATTCCGCCCACTGATTATTATTTACCTTATAAGTCGCACTTTCTGTTTCCGTTATTACCGTCTTTCCATCCGTTCCAAAATGACTATATGTATTCGCCACATCTGTTCCGCTAGTCGCTGGTGTTCCATTCTTATCTTTATATGGACTCGCCCAAGAGATATTATATCCGTACCTCTTTGGATCTGGATCAGAAGTTTGACCCGTCCCTTTCTGCGTATCCGCAAACGGTGTCCACTCTACCGTTCCATCCGCCATTGTATTATAACTTCCTAGCGGATTTGTCGTCCCAACTAAGTCGTTAGAAATCTGCCGCGTCGCCGTCGTTCGC
>JAUNQQ010000027.1:10682-11570 GCA_030536095.1 Candidatus Saccharimonadota bacterium | reverse complement strand
GACAACTCGTGCCGTTCCGCCCTGACCGATATTACAGGTTGGATGAACGCGCATTCTTTTGTCTTTTTCTAGAATAATCTCACTTTTTTCGCCGAGGTAATCCAGTGCTTCGGCGAGATTAATTTTTGATAAGTTTGAAAGATACGCTTCGCCACGAATTGTGGTATTTTCAATCTCAATTAATTCTGCAACGGAATGCTTACCATCGCCAGTTACAGAGGCGGGGACACGCTCAAAAGCAACAACAAAATTATAATCGATACAAACGACGCGAATTTCGGGGTTATCGCCCGGAATCATTTCCTGCGCAATGGCAATAGCGTCGTCACCAGAACCGCGATTTTCGCGCTCAATTTCAGTGCGTGCAGTTTTGGCGGCTTCGACAGATGAGATATTAGCGAAAACTTTTTGACCATGTGCGCCGTTATGAGGCTTAATGATTAGCTTAGAATGTCTTTCCAGGAGGGATTTTAAGTTTTCTTCGTCGCGAACGAGCACAGTTTCGGGTTGTTTTATTTTTGCGGTTTTTAGAATTTCATAGGTAGCGATTTTATTATGTGCCAGCTGATAAGAGAGCGCACTGGTCGTTGGTGGCAGAGAGGAAAGTAGGCGCAGAGTTTTTCCATCTGGTCTTTCCGCCAAAAAATAACTCGGCCCAGGATGATAAAGCTTCCGAATATTTTTCCAACCGCGAAACTTCATTATTCTTACTATTTCGCGCGCCGTGTCAATCAATTCCCTCTCGGAAATTTCCTCAATCGCAATCATTTTACACCAAATCTTTCCTTTAAAGCCTTTTTTGCAACCTTCATATCTTGAAAATTATGCGGTCCATCCTTTCGTAAGATTGTTTTTTCGTGCCCCTTTCCAAGAAGAAGAACTAGATCG
>JAUNQQ010000027.1:0-10672 GCA_030536095.1 Candidatus Saccharimonadota bacterium | reverse complement strand
GATTAATTGCGAGATTAATTGCTTTTCGGCGATTTAGTTCGACTAAAATTTCCTTTTCATGCTTCTTATATTTTCCGGAGGTCTTTTCGGACTTTAGAACTTTTCCTTCTTTTAGGCCGGAATTTTTACAACCAGCTACGAACATTTTAGCGATCTCGGCGGGATCTTCGTCGCGCGAATCATCTTCGGTAATAATGGCAATATCCGCATATTTTCCCATAATTTCGCCACGAGTTTCGCGCGTAGATTCGTCACGCCGACCAGCGCCACCAGTTAGGGCGATGATGCGACCGCTTTTTGCTTTTACGCTATCAAAAACTTTTTGGAAGGCGTCAGGAGTATGCGCAAAATCGATAATAACGTCAAAATTCTGTTCCGGGAAAATCTTAATTGCATTCATTCTACCTTCAACGGATTTTAGGGATTTTATACCGCGCTCGATCTGTCGTTCAGTTAGATTAAGTTTTTCGCCAACAGCAACGGCTGCGAGCGAATTATAGACGTTAAATTCGCCGGGGATTCTAGTTTCAATCGTAAGGTTATCGGTATTTAGAACCTTCCCTTCTACGAGATTTATATCATTACAGGAATATTTAACACCAGTCGGTTCTAGCTGAATCGCTTCAGCACGAATCGTGGCGGGATTTTTTATGCCGTAAGTAATATATTTTTTTCCTGTGGCGGGCATTTTTTTCGTATGAATCTCGGCCGACCAGATACCACTATCTGGATCTTCTACTTCTTCAGTTTCGGGCTCTTCGAGCGTAGATGCAAAATCCTGAAAATGATCATCATCGTAATTTATAATACCAAAATCAGCTTTCTTAAAGAGCTTACACTTAGCGGCAACATAACGCTCCATAGTCTTATGATAATCAAGATGCTCATGGGAAATATTTGTCATTACGGCGATTTCAATCGGGACGCCAAAAGTCCGATATTGCGCAAGTGCATGAGAAGTCACCTCAAGAACAAGATATTCCGCGCCGGATTCTAGGATTTCGCTCATGCGCTGATTTAGAGTCTTAGAATCGACGGTGGTCATATGTTCAATCTGTTTTATTAGACCGTCTTTTCCGGCATCTTTTTTCTTTTCTCCGCCCCAATCACCGGCAAATCCAGGGCAGCCCCACGCAACTGTCGTCATCAGTCCAGTCTTCAGACCGGCCTTATTTAGCATTTTCCAAATCATGAAGGCGGTAGTGGTTTTTCCGTTTGTACCGGTTACACCGATAACGCGTAGTTTTTTTCCGGGATGATGATATTTTAAACCAAAGAAAATCGCCTGCAAAATATGGTAAGGAATAATAAGTGAATTGTAACCTGGTATATCCCGAAAACTCATGGCCTGATTATAGCACTTCTCTAGTAGTTTTTCAAGAGGAGAAAGGTGGTAGATTATGGATGTCGTACTCGGACTGTTCTTCGTATTCGTAGGAAGACTGAATACCCTTCATATAGACTTCGCGATTGTCGATATCAGAGGTCAGAGCGCCAGCCAGGAGAGTTTTTATTTCGAGATTATTTATCGGCGAACGCTCCATTGCGGAAAGATATTCTGTTTTTTGGATTTTTGACCAGTCAACGCATTTTCCTAGTTTTTTCTTTAAAATCTGATCGAGCCAAATTCTCGTCGCGCGACCATTTCCCTCCCGAAACGGATGAGCAACATTCATCTCGACATATTTTTTTATGATTTCATCATAAGTATTATCTGGGAGAGAATCGATGGTTTTTAGAGTATCGCCTAGATAGATTACTGGTGCAAAATCTCTTTTACTAAATCTACATTGCGAATTTTTCCAGCAAAATCAAAAACGTCTTGGAAAAGGAAGTGGTGAATCTGGCTCAGGCCTGCGGTCGTGCCGACTTCAAATTCGTTAATTTTACCACTATCATAAAGCTCAACAGCGCGCTTCTTACTCTGTAATTCCTCATTATTCATGCCTATATTATAACATATAATAAAATATCACCTGTTTATTTTTTAAGTTTTTTAAGCTCTTTTTTTGTTTCAGAATCGACTCGATATGAGTCACAGATTTTTGAGATGGCCTTATTAAAAGTCCATTTTTCCAGTTTAGAACATTGTAAATAACCATAAGTTTCGTCGGGAAATTTTATAAAACATTCCGCCAGTAGCCAGGCTAGCGCCATCTTAATATAATATTCTTCGCGATTTTTTAGAGATTCAATACGATCAAAAATCAGGTGTAGATAATCTGAATTTACGTAAAAATCTAGTAGGCAGACAATTCCAGTACGAACGGCAAATTCATCTTTTTGGGCGAGCAAAGACTCGACTTTTTGATCGAGGAAATCGGCTTCGTGGGATTTTATGACCTTACGCAGAGCGGCGCAAAAAGTATCGACCGTACACCAATTATCAAGAATCTGAACTTGGGAATCAAAAACTTCTAGCATTTCTAAATATGGCAAACGAGCAATGGCAAAGCCGCGCGCAATCACTTCTTCGATGGCGATTGGTTTAGCGGAGAGAAATTCGGTGAGTTTTTCGGACGGAATTTTGGCGACGAGTTTTCTGATTTTGGGAATGCGCACGCCGAGAAATGGCCGGTCACAAGGAATGCCGCGCATTGAAAAATCGCGGTATTTATCGTCGGCAAGAGAAATGAGCTCGGTGCGAAAAGTGGAATACATGGGTTTATTATATCAGATTATATTCGGGTTTTTCGTGATAATTCTACTTCTGGGTTGTGGTATTTTTGGCGATGTGGTCGTAAAATGGAAATAGAAAGGAAAAAATGAACCTAGAAAAAATTGGTAAATTTATCGCGCAGAAGCGACAGGAAAAAAATTTTACGCAGGAAAGTTTGGCGGAGAAATTGGATGTTTCTAATCGTTCAATTTCGAAATGGGAACGCGGAATCTGTCTGCCAGACGCGAATAATATGGCGAAACTCTGTAAGATTTTTGATATTTCTTATAATGAATTGCTCTCTGGTGAAGAACTAAAAAAGACCGAATATGCGCGGAAGGCGGAGGAAAATCTGGAGGAGTTTGCGCGAATTGAGGCGGAGCAAAATAAAAAGTTTCTGTTTTATGAAAATGTAATCGGGGTAATTTCGACAGCGGCGCTAATTTCGCTGTGCTTTGCGGCGACACTAATGATGGAGATGATGACGAGTTTCGCAATCGTCTTAATTGTGATTGGCGTAATTATTATGATAGTTGGCGGTAGTTTTTGTCTGAAAATCGAAACGGAGGCGGGAAAATATCAGTGTAGACATTGCGGAAATCTTTATGTGCCAAAATATTCAAGCGTGTATCTTGCGCCACATTTTGGGCGGACGTGCTATATGTACTGTCCGAAATGTCATAAAAAATCCTGGCAGAAAAAGATTGTCTAGTCGTAATCTATTTATATTGGGGTGCGTAAATTTTATGGAATATGATATAATCATCTTATGAAAAAAGTTTTATCATTCGACCTTGACGATACTCTAAATGTCGCTAAGGTGCCAATCCCGCCCGAAATCGCTTCGCTGTTGACAGGTTTAACTAAATATTATGAAATCTGTCCGATTTCTGGGCAAAAGTTTGAGCAGTTTCTCATCCAAATCGTTAATCCTATGAAAGTCGCTGGCGCAACACCCTCCGATTTTACCCATCTACATCTTTTTGTCGCTCAAGGAACTCAGTATTACAGATATAATATTAGTCCAAAGGACACTATTGGTAATGTTGCCCCTGATAAATATTCCGAAAAAAATTGGGAGCTTATCTATAATTATCCGCTAAACGACCGTCAAATCCAAAAAATCACCGAAACAATCGAGCGCGCTGCCAGAGAGTTAGACTTCTGGCATGAGCCTAGCCCCGGGGATGAGATAATCGAAAATCGCCTGAGCCAGGTCACATTTTCTGCCTTAGGTCAAAAGGCCGGCACTGAAGAAAAATATGCTTGGGATCCAGACCATAAAAAGCGCGAAAAAATCGTTGCGAGATGTCAGGAGCTTGCGCCCGAATTTGGTTATGAAATTGGCGGAACGACCAGCATTAATGTTTTTCAGCCTGGAATGAATAAGGTCTTTGGCATGACTCATCTTATGGAAGAGCTAAAAGTCCGAAAAGCTGATATTCTATATTTCGGCGACATGACCCAGGAAGGCGGTAATGATTATCCTGTCGTCGAAATGGGAATTGATACAATTTCTGTTCGAAATTGGGAAGATACCGCTTATGCTCTTCGAGGGATTTTAGGTGCGCACGGCGATTTGTCGCTGTTATAAAAACGTCTTGTATTTTTCTCTACGTATGCTATAATGACTATAATAAGAGAGGTTATATATGGATCCATTGGTAAATAATAAGTCAAATAATCAAATCCCTATAAATGGTCAGAGGTTTCGTCCTGGTATGGGTCAGACTCGAGCTAGTGGTTATGGCACGGGTGCTCAGGCTCCGGCGTTTTCTAGTGCGACTGGTCTTCCTGCTGCTCAACCGATTGAACCTATGCCTGGTGCATCGTCTGCCCTTCCGCCTTTACCGCCAGCTCCAAGTTCAGATTTTACTCCAGATTTAAATGAAAAAGATGATATTGTTTTAGCTGATCCTCCTGCTAAAAAATCTCCTAATAAATTATTGCTTGGCATTTTGGGTGTTTTGATTGTCGTGGCGGCTTTTGTTGGCGGAATGTTTGTTGGGAAGATGATTTTGGGAGATAATAATCAGCTCGCTTGCGAAACTTCTGGGACGCTTCCCGCTCCGAGTGATACACCTGCTCCCTCTTCGAACCCATCCGTATTATCCGCCGCCGAAACTGCGGAGCTTTCCGAAAAAGTATCCTATCTTCTTATGGGTGCGTCTGCTGATGTTCCTGCCTCGTCTGAATATCTTACTCTTGGTGCTCCGTCTGGCTTCCGAAAGCTCACTTCACTCACGAATAACGCTTTGACTGACGCTGAAAAGTTGGATATCGCGATTTATTCGTTGAGTTCAGAATACGAGCCGGTTGAAACTGAGGATGGCGTCGCTAAATCCGCCGTCGCCGTTGAATCGGTAAAAGCTCGTTACCTAGAGATATTTGGAACAGAGTTGGTTGAATCGGCTAGCGCAGTCTGTGAAGGTTGGCATGTTCTCACTGAAGACTCTACGCAATATGTCATTGGCTCCTGCCCAGAGACACATATTATGAGCGCCGATTTAGTTCTAAAAGAAAATTTTGCGCTTGATGAAAATGGTGATGCTGTCGCGACAGTCATTGTCGGCTCATCTATTAATGATGCAAACGAATACGACACCGAGCCCGCTGATGCCATTCCAAACGGCATCTATAACGATTTTGCCGACTCAGCTCAGAAGACCATCGTTACTCCTAAAACCGATTTTGCTTCTGAAGAAGAGTTCTCCGCCTTTACTATTACTCCAGAAAATGCCTCGCAGTTTACCGCCTATCAGTTTATTTTCGAAGAAACTGATTCCGGCTTTGTCTTTAGGGAAGTTAAAAAAGCATAAGGCTTTCCCCTCTTATCATAAAACCCTCTTTGCTGGAGGGTTTTATGATGGCGGCAAAATCTATTAAGGTAATCTGGATGAATCTAAGTTCTGGCGAGCATAATCTAGTACTCGAGCTTTGAAGTCCAATTACAGATTTAAGCTTAAGCATGATAAGTATTACGCCGATAGAAAGCCCCCTCTTTTTAGAGGGGGCTTGTCGAAATCTGATTATTTATAACTCGAAATATCTTCCAACATTGTTTTTACGATTCTCTCTGCATTCTGTTCCAAGGATGCCTCTGCCGGGTCCGTCGAAAAAATCTCTGGCTGTGTGTAGAAATAATTATAATCACCCTCTGTATGGACAAGTGTCCCAAAAGAATTTCCTTCTGAATCCGAGCTCCCCTCAGTAGTACTTATCCTCGTTAGACACCCCACTCCATTATGGTTTTGCTCAATATCAGCAAAAGCCGGAAACGCCGACGTATCACCCTTTTGGATTCCCGTCACACAAATCTTTGAATGGTAATTCCCATCCGAATCGTAAACATAGCTAACTCGGTCTAATTTTTCTGGAATCTTAAACTTTATTGTCCAGTCATTCAAATATAAATACCCCTTTGATGATTTAAAGGTTGGCACATCTGCCACTGTATTTATTTTTGTCCCCGTTTCATTCTCAATTTGCGCAATAATCGCATTCGCCTTTTTAGTGTCTTCATTTGCAATTTCCAACTTGTTTTTCGCTGAGCTTGCCATTGTTATTCCTACCACCCCCAATGCAATTCCAACTATTGCAACAATTCCCAAGAAGATTGACAAGGTCGAAAGTGCCTTTGAATGGTCTTTTGGCGTTTTTGGAGCTGTCGCTGGCTTTGGTAGCGCAGCCTTTGGAACCGGCTTTACTGGGGCTGGATGAATAGGATGTGGATTATCGCGATTATCAAACACCGTCGGCGACACAATTGGCGATTCTAATGACACGCCTGTCCCCATTAAGGGTTGTGTATTATCACCCGCCCTCATCGTCTCTCCTCTAGTTTCCGCATCCATTGCCGCCCCCAAATCCCTCCCCTCATTTAATAATTCCCCCGTCGGCCCCTGCAGAGGTACTGCCGAATGACCCTCCGCATAAGTTTTCGCCTCGTCCGGCGTCGAAGCATAAGGATTATCACTACTCATACCATGATTATACCATAATAGTTAACAATTCCAAAATCTTTGCCGGCGAAATAATCTTCTTACAAACTCTTTCGCGCCGCCTTTCGTACTAGTTCATTCCATCCTATTCCAACATGTGGCGCACTCGCAAGTTCGATTACTGGAAAATTATGTCGCATCATCACTGCCACTTCTTGTAAAATTTCCGCTGCATTTGGGCAAACCGCCTGTGCGCCAAGAATTCCACCCTTCTTATCGGTTATTAGTTTCACAAACCCCATCTGGAAATCTGTTGCTTCTGCAATCGGCACCTCTGATAACCGAACTAGCGAACTTTTATACTTTTTACCTCGCTTCGTCAAGTCATCCTCTGATAATCCCATCACTGCTACCTGTGGATCTGTCTCAACTACTCGCATAAAACCATCATAATTCACATAATTTTTTCCACCAAACATATTTCCTGCTGCTAGTCCACCCTGAAACTCCGCCACTTCCACCGATGAAATATCTCCCGCAACTACATCCCCCGCTGCAAAAATATTTTTCACATTGGTCCTGAGCATCCGATCGACCGAAATTCCTTTATTACTAAACTTTACCTTTGCATTTTCCAGTCCAATATCTGTTGCCGGCTGCGAACCTGTCGCTAGAATCACTTCTTCAACCTGCACCATTTTCTCTGCCCCGCCATTCAAGAATAGAACTCGCTTCGTTACTGCGTTTTCCTCCAGCGCAATCACTCGCGTTGATGTTAGAACCTTCACATCAAACCTTTTCTCGAGGAACTGTTGCAAGACATTTCCCACCTCTGCATCTTCCCGTGGAAGTAACCGCTCTGAAATTTCCGCAATCGCCACCCGACTTCCCATCTCCGAAAAATACTGCGCTAGCTCAACCCCCGTCGCTCCGCCACCAACAATCATCACCGTCTTTGGTACTCGCTCCATAAAAATTGCTTCGTCTGGCTTATAGAATTTTGTTGTTGCTACACCCGCAATTCCCGGATCTTTCCATTCAGTTCCTGTTGCAATTAGGATTTTTTTCGCCGAAATCTTTCCTTCCGACTCAACCGAAATCTCCGTATTGCTTGTTAGATGTGCCCGTCCCCTCATGCACTTTACTCCCGCTCGCTCTAACTCGTCCTTAATCTTTTTTGAACTTTCTTTAATTACTCGCTTAATATAATGCTGTACGCTCGGATAATTAAACCTTAGTGTCTTCGACGAAATTCCGTACCTTTCACCATAAATTGCATCACCATACAAGTGCGAGAAACTCGTCGCCGCCTTAAATGGTAAGTCCCTCTGGTTAATCGCGTCTCCACCCCACTGATTTTCCTCGATCACTGCCACGCGCTTTTGCATATCCGCTAACATCTTCGCCGCCGCGACGCCCGCTGGGCCACTACCAATAATTGCTACATCTAGATCTGTTTTTGCCACTAAATTACCTTTCCTTTCATCTTATACATATACGCTAAATCTGGGTTATATTTCTTGAGCTTGCTACTCGCCACGCGATTTAGGTCGGCTTCTGTTATATCGCCTCGCTTCATTACCCACTCATCAATTTCTTCAACCACCCTGTCCGCAATCGCCGCCGTCGAGCCATTATGCAGCCCTAAAACTCTACCCTCTTTCATTATATCTCTTTTCATCTGATTTTTCGAGTATTTTTTCATACTTTTTCTCACTTCATTACCTTAAACATAAACACGAAGATTGCTAAAACAACATAACAAACTCCGGCCATAATCTTTAGAAAGTTCTTATTTCTTACCCGCCACCTCTGTATTTCTACTACTGTTTTTCCATTTCGAACTGCCACCTGCAATACAATCATCGGAATTTCTGCCATCGCCACATAGAGCATAATCGCCATAATCTGTGTTGACTGTGGTAAAGCCAGAATACTGTTCACCGCCATAATTACTAGCGCAATCGCAAACGGCATTTCCCCCGCCGCCATCGTCATTCCCAGCGAAAACGCCTCGACATTATCATCTGTTTCTTCCGCTCTTTCGCCAATAAATTTTGCAAAGCTCCTTGGTACCCACAGCTCCGTCCCCTCGCTCTTCCGATAATATAAAAACCAAATTCCCGCCGCCAAAATCATTAGCACGCCACACATTATTATCACCGCTGGCTCCGGCATTGCTCCTGAAAAAATCACTAGCACCACGAAGCAACACGCCGCTACGGTAAGCATATTGAACAGGCCCGCCCCCAGCATATAATTCCGTCCCAGTGTCCGCGCCTTTGCCTTCACCTTACCTCCCAGTATCGCGTGATAAAGTGTCAACATCGCCCCTACTCCTAGCTGCAACATCGCATGGATTAACCCGGCTAAAACAATAATCGCTAAATCCGCCATTCCGCTCATGCTAATATTATAGCATAAACTTCCTCAACTTTCATAGATATTTCAATCTCGGCGCATTATCAGCATTGTTTCTCTGATTTCTTTTTTCCACTCCGGATTTTTCTGTCGCCATTGATTCACTGCTCTCGCCACCCCTGGTAATTTCTCATTATTGTAGTCATGTACAATTATTGTTCCGAGAATTTTTTCCTCAATCAGCCTCAACGAAACCTTTATCGATTCATATAAGTCGCCATCTAAGAAGGCAAAAGCAATTTTCTCTGGCAAGTCCGCTGCGCAAAGTTCCTGAAAAAACGCCTTTTTTGTAATTGGTACCCTTAGTCCCGCTTTCTTAAACCGTGTCACCACAAAATTTTTCGTAACCATCAGCTCGCCCTTCTGAAACTCATCTCCTGCCACCGAAGCATCTTCCGCTGTCTTCTCTGGCAGTCCCTGAAATGAATCGTAAATCCATAGTCGCTTCTCGCACTCAGAGATTTTTTCAGCTTTTTCCGCATCCGCTAACATTCTTCCCAATAAAAGCGATGTGTCACCCCTATAACAACCCAATTCCACAATATCGCCCGGAACCACTAAACATTTTTCCGCTTCCGCAAGGATTATCTCTGTCTCTTTTTTACTAACCTGCTCCATCTATGCTCCCCCGTTATGTCCTACGAAATTTCCTTTATTACAGCCTCACTTCTTCTAATCATCTCGTCAAACTCATCCGTCCGAATTACCCAAATTGGCTTCGAGCCTTCCGCTGCGATATTTGTCGCCCGCTCTGGCATTTCGCCAATATTTTTCTCATCATCAATCGCTAGCCCAAGATATGCCATTTTCTGTGTTACGGTCCGACGAATTTCGTCGCTTCTCTCCCCAATCGTCGCCGTAAACACCAGTGCATCGACTCCGCCAAGGCTCGCCGTCATCTTCCCAACTAAGCTCTGCACTTTATAAACAAACATTGCATGCGCCATTGTTCCCCACTTATCTCCCTGATCTCTCAGTTCCAAAATCTCCCGCATATCATCACTTTTTCGCGACACTCCAAGAAGTCCGCATTCCTTATTTAGATATTTTTCCAGCGATTCATCGCTTTCGTATCGAAGATAATGCTTTAATCTAATCGCTCCCGCAACATCCATATCTCCCGCACGCGTCGCCATCATTAGCCCTTCTAGTGGAGTATAGCCCATCGTCGTATCTAGCGATTTTCCATTATAAACCGCCGTTACGCTCGCTCCCGCTCCGAGATGGCATACGACCAATTTTTCCGGCAGAATTCCAGTCTCTTTCATATAGCGCGTCACCGAACCGACCGACAATCCATGAAATCCAAACCGCTTTACATCCGCCTTATCTGCAATCTCTGTATTTATTGCATAATATTTCATTAAATCTGGCCGGTCATCATGAAACGAGGAATCTGAAATTGCAATCACTGGCGTCTCCTTGAATGATCTAACAAAATGTTCAATTTCTGCTGCCACCACTGGTACATGTAACGGCGCTCGCTTTTTCGCAATTTCCAACTGTCGCAGACATTCGTCGTCCACTAAATGGTCGTGCGTAAAATACGTCCCCGGCGCCACAATCCGCGCCAAAATCACATCAATCTTCGTTGGTCCGCCAAGATAGCCTTCGTCTGTCAAAATCCGCTCTATATTTGCCACTGTCGAGC
>JAUNQQ010000026.1 GCA_030536095.1 Candidatus Saccharimonadota bacterium | reverse complement strand
CCATCGCCCGAATACGCCGCCGGCGTTGGCATTTCATCGCAAGTCTTACTCGTAAATTCCTGCATCGTATATCTCCCGTCCTGCGCACTCTTTATCGTGTTATACGGAATGTAATATGAATATCCCCTCGCTGCACCAAACGTTCCATAACTTCCAATCGCCACCGCCACATCATACGTCCCCCATTTTGTCATCGTTGGCGTAGTACAGGTAACATTCACCGCTCCGCTCACCACGCTTAAGCTCGGATTTGTGCAGGCTTTTCCGTCAATTGTCACCGAAACATCACTCGTCGGAATCGCATCTACTAGCGCCTGACTTGCATATAACGAAGTTGCAATCGTCCTAGACTGCCCAGTCAGTACCTGCTGACTATCATTATCAAAGCTAATTGTTCCGTTCATCGCCTCTGTCGCCTCTCCCACCGCCGTATAGACCACCGTTCCCGAATAATCTCCGCTCACTAGCGCTGTCGTTGCCTTTACTCCATAATAAATATCCTGTGTCTCACCCGTACATTCCGCAAGTGTCGCCGTACAAGGCTTACTCGCCGAATATGCAATCAGCGCTGGACTCGATGCCGTCGGCATCCCCGCAAACTTATTATTTGTGTTCAGGCTTCCCGGATTTCCATCTGAACACGCCCCCGAAGACAAGCAATAAATTGTATCAAACCCATAATTCTGGATTACGTTACTTGCCGAAGCCGAACTGTCCGCCAGCGCCCATCCCCACTTATTTGTCGCTAGCGCCGCCGTTGATGTCATTGTTCCAATACTAGCCTTTGAGCTATCTCCATCTAAGTATAAATTCGTATCATTTCCGTTCATTGATACATAAACCTTGTATCCGGGCGAATTCGTCTTAATCGTAATC
Organism: Candidatus Saccharimonadota bacterium; assembly: GCA_030536095.1. GTDB lineage: Bacteria > Patescibacteriota > Saccharimonadia > Saccharimonadales > Saccharimonadaceae > Nanosyncoccus. Next base: position 10,718 of record JAUNQQ010000026.1, on the reverse strand, counting down.
GTATCCTTTGCCACCGCAGGCGCACCTTCTGCTGTCGGATTCAGTGCCATCCGTGCCGTATCCGCTGATGTCAGCTGAAAATAATATCCCGCACCAGAAATATTCACTTCCGTTGTCGCTGCCTCACTCTTATCTACCGGCGTAAAAGCACTAGCGGAAACGAGTGCTACGAAGAACGCCATAAAAAATACCGCGGAATATGCCCCGGCCTTTCTAAAGATTTCTTCTATTTTTTCCTTGTCTTGCTTCGCCATTATGACACCTCCGTTTAATTATTATTTTGGGGAGTTATCACCGGCTAAGTGATAACTCCTTTTTGTCCTAAGTCTCTTCAAGAGACAACACATTTTTATCCTGATAGTGTCATTCAGTCCGAGAATTATCTCAAAGGGAGCCAAGAGATAATTTCCGATTTTAAGCCAAGGCGCTTTAAAGGGGTTAACTTTTCAGCGCCATGTGCAGGCGATGTCATTTTTACAAAAAAGCGGCACCGCATTGGTGCACTAAACCATAAAACGAAAACTATAAATTAAATAATAATCTAAAATGAAAGTAACGTTCTACTATGCGATACCGCAAATAATACGTTCTTCCATTTTAGCGATATTAAACTATAAAAAACAGTTTTCGCTTTTTATGATTTAGTGCAATTTCATTATAAGACAAACAAAAAATAATGTCAAGCAGTTTATGATAAAAGCGGAAACCACTGGTCGAGGTGAAAATCATGACCAGAAACCGAGGCAACAGCCAGAATCGGCGCAGGTAAATTATCGACCGAGCAATCTAATTTTTCGGTAAGAAAAGCCATTACCGCATCGGCAGACTGAACCATTTTTGTATATTTTTTCGGGTCAATCGCATCGAGCGGATTGCCATTTTTTCGGTATTTTACTTCGGTAAAATAAATCCGCCCAGATTTTTTCGAAATAATATCAATCTCAAAATCATGTGTCCGTAAATTACGGGCGAGGATTTTGTGTCCAGATTCCTGAAGATAGTCCGCCACAACTTCTTCGGCCCGATCGCCAAAAACCTTCGTGGCTGGCGATTTTGGCCGAGCCGGAGTTTTTGGATAATTCCGAAAAATCAGCTCATCAAAATATTTCGAATCTACCCCGATCTTCTGAAAAGATTTTTTCACAGGACTATAGGAAAATCGGTGGAGCGGACAGGGGCCAAAACGATTTAGCGCCTCAAGGTGAGCCTTAGTGCCATAGCCAACATTGCGCTCAAAACCATAAACGGGATATTCGGTCGCATAATCCGCCATAAGCCGGTCACGAAAAACTTTAGCAATAATCGAGGCGGCGGAAACTTCTTTAATCAGAAGGTCGGCCTTATTCAGGTTTGTGACGTAATTTTCAAGAAAAGTTCCCTGGAGAAAGTTTTGCGGGCCATCAATAATAATTTCATCAAAGGGCAGCGGGTAATTAATTAGGCTATCGAGAAAAGCAGAAGAAAATTGTTGCTGAGAAGAAAACGTGTCAGCAGAAGGAATATTCGGCGGATTGTCTAAAGTGTTTTTTATGAGATTCGCAGCGGCGAGACGCGTAGCGGTTTTTAGTGCGATAGAAAGTCCTAGCTCGTCAATTTCTTCCGGTTCAACAGAGCCAAGTCCAACAGAAACGGCGCGACTTTCTATTTCTTTTGCTAATTCCTCGCGGCGGGATTTTGTCAGCCGTTTTGAATCGGTTAGTTGGGATTGCCAAGATTTTTCCTTCTCAGAATCGCGCGAACGCAAGACGCAGGCGCCAACATAAAGTGGCCCCGCAAGGGAGCCACGACCAACTTCATCAATACCGAGAATTAGACGATCCAAGTTTATTTCTCGACCTTAGCGGAAGATTCCTCAACTGACTTTTCCGGAGCCTCCTCAGGCTTCTTCTCGACTTTTTCCTCAGTTTTTTCTTCGGGCTTTGACTCAGCCAGAGCATTTACGGCGATACGATCAAATGCCTTCGCACGCAGACGAGCGGACTTACCAGAGCGACTACGAAGATAAGACAGGTTATTTCGGCGAACTTTTCCACGGCGAACAATCTCGATTTTCTCAACTAACGGATTATGAATTAAGAACGACTTCTCAACGCCAACGCCAGACGCAATCTTTCGGACGGTAATCCGAGCGGTATGCGACCCCTTCCGATCAACCCGAATAACCACGCCTTCAAAAACCTGAAAACGGAACTTTTCACCTTCCTTAATTTTCTGGGTAACTTTTACGGTATCACCTGAGCGCACATCAACAACAGCTGGTTTTTTCTGCTCATCACCGATCTTTTTTAGAATAGAAAAACTCATGATAAATTAACCTGTTTATAGACTAATAAAGATTATACCACAGTTTTTAAAAAAATGGAAGAGGGAATTCAGGACTTTTTCAGCAGATACGACATATTTTCCTTATATCGCTCAACTCCAGGCTGATCAAAGGGGTTAACGCCCTGAAGTTTTGCGGAAATCGCGCAGGCAAGCTCAAAGAAATAAATCAGCGCCCCGAGAGATTTTTCGGAAAGATCTGGCGCAACTACCTCAAACACCGGAATCGCACCGGAACGATGCGCCTCAATCGTTGCAGTCTCAGCCTTTTTGGAAATTTCGGAAAGGCTACGCCCCTCGAGATATTTTAGTCCGTCAAAATCATCAGAAAATTCCGGAACAGACAACCCGCCCGAGTTTTTATCGAAACAAATAAAAGTTTCAAAGATATTTCGGCGCCCCTCCTGAAGATATTGCCCGAGAGAATGAAGATCGGTCGAATAAACCGTTGCAGCCGGAAAAATCCCCTGTTCATTCTTTCCTTCCGACTCACCGAAAAGTTGTTTCCACCACTCCGTAAAATAACGCAATCGCGGCTCAAAAGTCGCCAGAACTTCAACATCAAAAGTATTCTGGGCGAGAATCGTCCGAATTACGGCATATCGTAGCGCCGCCGCGGAATTTTTATTCACCGAGAGGTCTTCACTAGCGTCAATATTTTCAGATTCTACCCTTGCGCCCTCTAACAACTCTTTAATGTTAAGACCAGCAACAGCCAGCGGTAACAGTCCAACATTACTTAAAACTGAATAACGACCACCAACAGAGTCTGGAATTTCGAGCGAAGTATAACCATTTCGCTCGGCTTCTTTTCGTAGAACCCCAGAGGAACTATCGGTAGTGACAAAAATACGGCGAGCGGTTTCTTCAGGGCCATATTTTTCAAGCATAAGCTTTTTTAGGATACGAAAAGCAATCGCCGGCTCAAATGTCGTGCCAGATTTACTGATAACATTCAGGGAAAAATCATGATTTTTTATTGTGCTAATAATATTATTAAGCTCAAAATCACTCAGGGAATTGCCAGCATAAAGCACCTTAGTCTTACTTTTATTTCCCAGCGCCTCAATAATTGCGCGATGTCCCAGATAAGATCCACCAATCCCAATGCAAACCAGGAAATCAGAATTCTCCTGAACACTTTTCGCATAAGACTGAATTTTATCAGACTCAACAGTTTCCCAAACATTCAGCCAGCCAGACATCGGGTCAGTTTTTATTTCGGCAAGCATCCTCTTTGCTGCGCCGATATCAATCGCAAAATCTTCGTCAGTAAGAAATTTTATCATAGCCATATTATAACGCAATTTTTAGGAATTTCAACTCTAGTAATTTCCTGATTTTGTGCTATACTAGAAATATGTCAAAATTGGAAGGTATTGTTAGCTTATGTAAGCGGCGGGGATTTATTTTTCAGGGGAGCGAAGTTTATGGCGGCATGGCGGGGACATGGGACTTTGGACCGCTAGGGGTAATACTAAAAAGAAATATAATGAATCTCTGGTGGAAATTTTGGGTGCTTAGACGCGAAGATATTTTAGGAGTGGATGCGGCAATTTTAATGAATCCGCGCACTTGGGTAGCATCTGGACATACGGAAACTTTTTCCGATCCACTAGTAGAATGTAAGGAATGTCATCAGCGCTTTCGGGCGGATAAACTGGCGGATAATTTACCAGAACATCCAACCGAAAAAGACATTGCCGAGATAAACTGCCCCAGCTGTGGAAAGAAAAACTGGAGCGAGATTCGCGAATTTAATATGATGTTTCGGACGAAGGTGGGGGCAGTGGATGACGAGAAGGCAACGGCTTATTTTCGCCCAGAAACAGCGCAGGGTATTTTTACAAATTACAAAAACGTAGTAGATGCGATTTATCCGACCGTGCCGTTTGGACTTGCGCAACAAGGAAAAGCTTTTCGGAATGAAATTTCTCCGCGGGATTTTATATTTCGAGACCGAGAATGCGAACAGATGGAAATCGAGTATTTTGTGAAACCAGAAACCTGGGAGGATGAGTTTGAAAAGCTATTGACAGATTGCCGGAAGTTTCTGTTTGAGGAAATTGGGTTGCCAAAAGAAATGATTCATGAAGAAGAGGTGGCAGCAGAGGATCGGGCGCATTATTCTAAGCGCACGGTCGATGTGAATTTTGATTTTCCGTTTGGCATGGATGAGCTGATGGGGCTGGCGTATCGGACGGACTTTGACCTTAGAAATATTGAGCGCGAATCTGGAAAGTCAATGGAATATCGAGACAAAAACACTGGCGAGACCTTTGTGCCACATGTTATTGAGCCGAGCTTTGGAGTAGAAAGGCTAGTTTTGGCAGTGCTGACAGCGTTCTATGACGAAGAAAAGGGTGTTCTGAGATTGCCAGAAAAATTAGCACCATATAAGTTCTGTGTTTCACCACTACTAAAAAACAAGCCCGATTTAGTAGTAAAGGCGCGAGAAATTTATGTTACCCTGCGAGAAAAATACACTTACGTTGCGTGGGATGATTCGGGAAATATCGGTAAGAGATATAAGAAACAGGACGAAATCGGGACGCCGAAATGCGTAGTGATAGATTTTCAGACCTTAGAAGACGAGACAGTGACGGTGCGAGATCGGGATACGGCGGAGCAGGTGCGGGTAGAAATAAAAAATCTCTAATCAAATTTTACGCGCCGGCGCCGCGCGGGGCTAATTCTCTAGCCAAATATCGACATAGCTCTCCGCTAACTTCATCAACATCGACGAAATCGCCTTCCGTTCCTCTTTTGAAATCTTTGTATAAGTCTTTAGGACGGCTGGAATATTTTTTCGAAAATTTACCGCCAGTCGCATTGGCGTCTCGACCTTACTATCTTTTAACACTAAAAAAGCCGCCTCGACAAAATGCTCGCGCTCAGATGGAGTTGCCTGTTCGAGCCAACGTGAGATTGCCCGGTCGTTAAAAATACTGGCCTTTGTCGGCTCTGCTGGAACAAAATCAGTTTTAAGAATCTCCCAAGAGTAAATGTCGTGTTGATAGAGATTTTTGGCCGTGCTTTTTATTACGGAAACTTTTTCCTGATGCTCAAGCAACCGTCCAATCAGCGAATCCTGCGGGACAAAACTCTCAATTTTACCAATGACCGACTCCCCACGATCCTTCAACCTTAGCTCCTTTGTTAGTCCCGGCCCATCAAAATTATAAACTTTTATTAGCTTCCGCTGTAGTCGGTCAGGATTTTTTATCGCAGCAAACATTGCAAGATTTCCGCCCTTAGAATGACCACCAAGATAAACGCGTGAAAGCGGATGTATCTTTACAAAATTACGAAAATATTCTCTAGCATCAGCCTGTGCCGGAGTTTCATTCATAAACATAAAATTAAAATCCTCGCGCCAGCCTGTATTTGTATCATCAGTCCCCGCAAAAGAGAGGAAATATTCGCGCGGTCGCAGGCGAATCGTGATGGCTGAAAACTGTTTTATGATTTTCGCATCAGAATCATGAATAAATCGCGAAAGACGAAGATTCTGGAAGCGCCTAGAAATGGCAAGTAATTTTAATAGCTCACTATCATGATCAATCGGAAAAATCTTCGGGTTGAACCCCTGAAATTTCTTCGCCACCGTTCGAAAAGTCTCGTAGGGACTAAAAGTAATTTTTTCAAAGGGAATATTCGAGACGCGCGCGAGAATCATCGCATCAACATTATTGAACGGCTCCTCCGCCGAAAAAGGAATATCGCCCCGCCAGTTTAGATAATTAAGTACATTCGCCATAAGAATATTATAACATATTTTAAGCTAAAATGTTAGTAGTCACCATCCTGTAAATTCTGATACCAAAGCTTTAGCTCGTCTATAATATATTTATCCTTCTCTGGCGACTTATCCAGCTCCTCAAGTTCCTTCAGAAAATTCGACGACTGACGATTTAACCGCGCAAACCGATATTTCTTATAATCCTCCTTCTCGCTATCCGTAAGACTATCGGGATAATTTTTTGCTTTATAATGAATTAAAAGTTCAGGTAAGCGTTTATCGGCAAATTTCGGATGAAAATTTGTCAACTTGTCTGCGCCAGCATTCCGCACCGCCTCACAAATTGTCTGGTCTCTATCGGAAAGAAATCCGTCATATAAAGCCCCCTCAATTTCTGTCGGCGAATCATACGTTTTTTTCGGACGATTTTTAATTGTGTTAACAAACTCCGGATGTGATTGTAGGATTTTTAGATTTTTTTCGACCATTTCTTTTGTTAGTCCAATTTTCTCCCAGCCCGTCGTCAGCGAATCGCCAGATTTTACGGTTTCATCCTCACCGATAACCTGATAAGTTTCGCACTCAGTTTTTTCTTCCAGTACCCCAAGCGGCGCAACTGCCGGACATTTATTTGGCGCCAACTCCTTAATAATTGGATAAAAACTAAACTCCGAATCAGATTTTGCCTTTTCTAAAATATCTTCTAGGTTATAGCGCAAGTCATAAACAATAATATTGCCATTCTGTCCAGGGCAAAGTGGATACGCCACGGTCGTTTTATTAAATTCATTTTCGTATCGCCCAGACGAATAAACAAATGGCTGAGGATTTTGGAGATTTATGAGTCCCGTCACATGATTTTTATCACGAACCGAAAAAAGATACTGGAAAATTTTTGGCTGATGAGTTTTCAGAAGCCTCGTAACACCAATCAGCCCAAAAACATCCGCCAGTGCATCGTGCGCGTGCTCATGCTCAATCCCATTTAATTTTGTCAGATACTCAAGGCGATTTACTGGAACAAGTGCATCCTTCTTTTTCTGCATCGGCCAAACAATTCCCCCAGGCCGAAGTGCCCGTGTCATCCTTACGACATCGAGAAGATCCCAGCGTCCACGCCCATCTTTCCATTCCCACTGGTACGGGTCATAAAAATTTCGCCAAAAAGTATAGCGCATAAATTCATCGTCGAATCGCACTGAATTATAACCAATCACAATCGTCTCAGGGGTAAAAATCTCCGTCTGTACATAATCACAAAACTCCTTCTCTGTTATCCCGTCAAGATGAGTTTTTTGCGGCGTGATTTTTGTCACCATAATAGCCGACGGACTGGGCAAAGTATCTTCCTCAAGTCGAACAAGCAGATTGACCGGCTCACCCACCTCCGTAAAATTCTCATCCGTCCGCTGACCAGCAAATTGCATAATCCGGTCATATTTCGCGGAAAGGCCAGAAGTTTCCAAGTCGTAAAAGAAGTAATTCATACCGACATTATATATGAGCTCCGGAGATTTTACAAGGGGGAACTAAATTTTTAGAACAAAGCATCATAATTTTTACCCAGATTTTGCCTTAACCAAGTTTTAATCTCTCGCTCCGTCGGCGCAACATATCGCTTTGCCGTATAAGTCCCCTGCCGCGCATCTTCATAATCCTCTTTTGTCTCAAATTTTGGCCCCAATAAAATCCCCTCCTTCCGCGCAATTTCCGAAAAAACAGTCGGCGCCTCCACACAATAAACACAATCGTACAAAAGCTCCGGCTCTACCAAAATCTGTGGCGCTGGCGGAAAGTGAATATGCTCAGTATAATAGAAATAATCATTAGCTGCTTTACTCGCAGAAATCACATCACGAAGACAGCCAATCTCATCCATCCCCCACATTCTATCACGAATCAAGATTTTCCGCAAGAATTATTCTATTCCACCATCCGTTTTCGCTGCAATAATCGATGATATGTGATTGCAAACCGGTGCGACTCGTCCCGAATCCGCTCTAATAACTTTACAATGTGCGAATTTGCTGAAATTCCTACCGCCCGAAATTCCTCCGCCCCTCTGCTATGACAGGGAATTATAATCTTGTCAAATTCCTTCGCCAGTCCAACATATCGAATTCCTGTCGGCTCCAAAATATCCCTGACCGCCCGAAGTTGTGGTTCTCCCCCGTCCACTAAAATCAAATCCGGATATTCCCACTCCTTATGTTTCAGCCTCCGCTCTAACACCTCCCGCATATTCCGAAAATCATCATTTTTTTGATTCCGCATTTTGAATTTTCGATATTCCGACCGATCCGCCGCCCCATTGACAAAAACCACCATTGATGCCACGACATCTTGACCCTGATTATGAGATATGTCATAACCTTCAATTCTTCTCGGCGGTTCCGGCAGCTCTAAAAGCTCCTGTAATTGCGCTAGCGCTTTATCTGATGAAATATCCAAAAATTCTTTATCCGAAAACACGATTTTTTTCTTCAATCCCGTCAGCCCAAAATACTGATTTCGCAGTTTTGCTGCCACCTCAAAATCTAATTTCTTTGACGCTTCATCCATTTCCTTTTTTAATTCTCGAATTAGTTTCTGCCGGTCACCCTCAAGATAGCGCATTAACTTGCGTAAATTCGCTTTATATTCTTTACTACTTGACTTACCTACCTCAATTCCCGGCGTCAGTCCAAGATCCGTATTCAGCGTTTTCTTTCCCGTATAAGGTCGGTCATAATAGGGGAAAACTCGCCGAAGAATCCGGAGCGCCGTCTGCACTGTTCGCTTCGCATAAAACGGCCCGATATATTTTGCCCCATCTCCCATCGGCTGTCGCGTCATTGACACATACGGAATTTCACTTTTCATATCAATCCGCACATATGAAACTGTCTTGTCGTCTCTGAGTAAAATATTCCACTTCGGTTTATATCTCTTAATCATCTCATTTTCAAGAAACAGCGCATCCATTTCCGTATCCACCACAATCCAATCCGTGTCCGCAATTTCTCGCACCAGCGCTTCAGTTTTAACATCTTTGACTGACTTCTGAAAATATTGCCTGACGCGGTTTTTTAATACTGCCGCCTTTCCCACATAGATCACCTCACCCTCGGCATTTTTATGAAAATACACCCCTGGTTCTCGCGGCAGAGTCTTCAGTTTTTCTCTTAGCTTTTTGCTCGCCTTATCGGCCTTTTCTTGTAATTTTTCTTTATCTCCGTCAAGGTCTTTCCGCAATTTCTTTTCGTTCCTGTCAACCACTTCCCGTTCTTCATTTCGCAGCTCTTCGCCCATTTCGTCAACTCCTAAACCATAAAATCCCTAAAACTCTATGCGATTATCATCTCTGTCTCGTCCCCCGTCTCCATATTCCGAATTTTAATCGTCCGAGTTAGAACTTCATCCTCCCCAACCACAATCGTATTCTTAGCAAATCTCGCTGCCCGCCTTAATCTATCATTCAGCTTTTTCTCTGACCTGTCAACTTCCACACTATCATTCTCTCGCCGTAGCAACCGCGCTACTTCCTCCGCGAACGAAAATTCTCTCGCTGTAATCGGCAAAATCGCATAATCATTCATCCCCGTCTCATCGACAAGTAACTCATTCTCTCGCAAAATGTCAAATAATCTCGTCAGCCCAATCGCCCCACCTACGCCTGGAAACTTTTTCTGAGAAAACGTTCCCGCCAGATTTTCGTATCTTCCACCCGAACAAATCGATCCCGCTTCTGGAAACTCGACGAGATTACATTCAAATACCATTCCCGTATAATAATCCAGCCCCCGCACAATTTTCATATCCGCTACAATTTCTTTTGCATATCCCATTTCTTCTAGTTCACGCATTAATTTATCTAGCTCATCCACCCCTGATAATCCGCCAATTTCTGAAAGTTCCGCCACGACTTTTTCTCGCTCTCCGCGCAACCCCAAAAACTTCATTAAGACCGAAAATTTCTCTTCTGGAATTTCTAACTCTCGGAACTTTTCTTCAGTTTTTTCTGCCGAAACCTTCTCTGACCGATCAATAATCCGAAAAATCTGTTCGGCTTTTTCCTCTAACTCTAACTTCTTAACTAGGCTACTTAAAATCTTCCGATTCGAAATCCGAAATTGAAATTCCGTCCGCATAAAACTCCGAAACGCCTCAATCGGCGCGGCGATAATCTCGCTATCATATCCCGCTTCCAATTTTTCTCGCCCGAGGATGTCTATGTCGCACTGATAAAATTCCCGAAACCGCCCGTGTTGCGCCCGTTCTCCCCGAAACACCTTCCCGCATTGCATTACCCTCAGCGGAAATCCCAGCGAATTTTCATGCTCAACAATATATCTCGACAACGGCACCGTCTGGTCAAACCTTAGCGCCTGCCCAAAACTACTCGCCGATTCACGCGGCGGCTCCACGCCATAAATCTGTTTATCTGTTTCTCCGCCCGACTTCGCCAATAAAATCTCACTCCGCTCAATCGTCGGCGTTTCAATCATCAAAAACCCATGCAATCGAAAAGTCTCTAAAATCTTTCGTTTTATCACCTCAAATTTTGCCTGTTCACTCGGGAGTAGTTCCATAAATCCCGAAATCGGCGCAGTTTTCATTTTCATACTCCTATTTTATCACAAAAGCAGCAACAGAGCAAATTACCCGTATCACC
>JAUNQQ010000025.1 GCA_030536095.1 Candidatus Saccharimonadota bacterium | reverse complement strand
GGATTTTTCCCTCGTCCATGATTTTTCGGATATTAAAGCTGGACTTTGGCTGACCAATAATGTTTCTAATAATTGGATTAGCAGTAAAGGCGCCAACCTTATTGAGGACAGGAGCGATAGATTCGTTGACCTGTTTCTCATTCCATTGACCAAATTCATGTTTCCAGAACTGAAGAACAGTCACATCTTTACAATAATCGAGAGTTTCTTTGCGAAAATCTTTATCCGTAAGCAGACGAGCAACATCAAGTAAAGTGGTCGAAGGGCGATCGAGCAGAGCAAGAAGAGTGTTGCGGAGAATATACTCAAGACGCGGGCCCCAAGAATCGCCAAACATCCGCTTCAAGACACCAATTACTTCAGAGGAAATATTAGGCTTGCGGCTAGGGTCATCAACTTCGAGCGGATTAAAGGCGACAGGGTGTTCGCGATCGGAGGGATTGAAATAAACGACATCCTTAATTCGGGATTTTGGAACGAAGCGAAGGTTATTAATGGCGAAATCGCCGTGGGGATCGATAATGCAGTAGCCGTGATTATAGAAAATATCAGAAAGGGCAAAGAGTTCGAGTAGTCCAGACTTTCCGGCACCGGTCTGACCAATGACATAAACATGGCGAGAGCGATCTTTGCGGAGGAGACCAAACTGATGATTTATTCCGCGAAAATTGGTTAGACCGAAGGCGGAAATCTGTTCGTCATTCGCGTGATTCCCTGTTATCATGGGGAGATTCGCGGGCGGCTCGGCGGTTTTACTAGTTGCCCAGACGATATTTGGAGTTTCGACGGAAGTATGAGGGAGATGATAAACGGAGGCGAGCTCGGTAATATTGAGAATAAAGCCATGTTCATTAAAGGCGCGGAGCTTATAATCTTCGAGTGCGCCATGGTCGAAAGTTGCTTTTATCTGGTGGAAACCGTTTAGATTAGTGGAATTAAACTGTTTAAAAGTTCCAACAAGCGCTTGCATATTTAGTTTTGCATCGATTTCTTCGTTACCAAGATAGGCAAGACGGATTTTTACTTCATAACCGAGTTTAGTGGCTTTTTCTTCGGCGCTTCCGATTTGGGTTTTTACGCGGTCAGAGAGCTGGATGGTTGTTTCACCGGGAGCCCCACCTTCGGGTGGACGAAAGAGTGCACCGAGAACTTCGACAAACCAACGCCAATCGATATTGCCAATAACAAGGCTACCGCCTCCGCCGCGAGCGCGACGAACCCATTTATCGGTAGTGTTTTTATGCCAATCGTCGGGAATGGGGCGAGTGAGAATCTGAATCCAGAGTTCTTCGGAATTATCAGGATTTAGTTTGGCGAGAGTACCGGTAATACCAGCAAGAGGGTCAACCTCGAAATTATCGAAGGTTTTTATTGGGAGAGCGGCATCTTCGGTTAAGGTCAGCTCGGTGGTGTAAGTTACAGGATGAGACTGGCGATTATCGGCGTAGTCTTCGGACATTTTATGAATCTGGACGGTGGGATATTGAGCATAAATCTGTCCCTCGACAAAATTTTGGAGGATTTTGGGACACCAGACATAGAATCGGATTTGTCCAGAGGTGGAGACGATTTCAAAGCTAAGATGCTCCTGAACTCCGCCGGTGTTTTTTAGCTCGCGGGCATCGCGCAGAATACCATGAAGAGAGGCGAACATCTGTTCGGCGGCGAGTTCTTTTTTGTCGTTAGCGCGTGGAATTTCTAGCATAAGTAAGACGGAATCGACATTGAGAACTTTTAGTTTATTAAGTTTTTTATAATTTCGGTAGGTTAAAAAAGCAAAAATAAGGACGAGCGGAATCCAGATAATCGGTTTAGAAATAAATTGAATGAGCGTTGAGATCATAAGGTGATTATATCATACTTTAGTGGTAATGTTAAGACTGGAGCTGTCTTATTGAATAGTGGGCTAAGGTTCGGCTAGTTCATAGGAGTTTTTGTCGATTTTATGGAAAAGTTTTTTATTTTGGAGATTAAGAAGGATAGTAGTTTCTTTTACTTTTCTAGAGTGAAGAACTTCTCGGACAATTTCTTCGCGAGTCATTGGTTCGCCTTTTTCCTTTAGGATGGCGGTAATAATTTCGGAAACAGTCCCCTCTTTATATCCCCATGTATTCAGGGCGTAAATTCCACGACCAATAAGGACAAAGCGAGAATCTTTGATTAGTTCATTATGAATTGCTTGAGTCGTAACATTCTTGCGCTTAAAGTTGGACTGTTTAATAGCGTCAGCAATTTCGGAAAAATGCATCGGTTCGTTTTTTGTGGAAAGAATGACAAAGATCTTGTCACGGATATTTTTAGGATTAACCGTTGGCCATTTATTTAGGCCCCAGAAACCGTTTAGCTCGGCGAGAGGCTTGGCGATAGAGGCGATGGCGGCAATATGGGATGGGTGTTCGTAATTTGTTAGTTCGTCAAGCTGATCGACGGTCATTGGCTCGCCTTGTTTCTTAATTATAGAGACGATTTTGTCGGCACGCTCTTTAAAATCTTTATCGGAGCCATATTCGGAAATCGCGATGGCGGAATAGTAGCGATCGGTTTCTTCGATATGGCAGAGAGAGTTGGAAATGGTCGCGAGAAAATTTAGCTCAGCACAGGAAGTCGGTTCGACAGTGGCGAGGATCTTTTCGGCGAGAGTTGAGGTTCTAGCAACGCGGCCGACTTCGGTAAGATTACGGATGATTAGCTTTTCGGCGGCGGAAAGGCCCTCAATAGTTCCCTCTTCGGCGGCAATATGGAGATGAACAAGAATCGCTTTTTCGAGCTGACGAACGCGTTCGCGAGTTATAGAAAGAGATTCACCGATTTCTTCGAGAGTTTCGCGAGGGCCGGTTAGCCCGAAGCGATGAGTAATAATAATTCGTTCACGTTCTTGCTCAATTACACTAAGGCTGTTCTTTATTGCGCTTGCGATAATTTCTGCGTTCTGGTCTATTTTTGTTGTATTAGCGATATTACTCGCACTCTGCTCCATATCGGTAAATTTTCCTTCTTCCACCCGTAATTGATATTTTAATAATTATTGTTATAATAACATTTTATAGTATAAATGTCAATGGAAAAATGTTGGATTTCTATGGTTATTATAGCACAAATTTTTAAAAAGTGGAAAAATATTGCAGGGAAAATTATGAGGATTTTTTATGGGTGGATTTCTTGGAGGTTTTTGCGGAGCGCGAAGTTTTCCCTGTTTTTTTAGAGGTTTTGGTCGCACGACGGGCGGCGGGTTTTTCTTTTAGGATGGTTTCACATTCGTCTTTGGTTAGTTTACGTGGGTCTTGGTCTTTGGGGATTTTGGCGATATTGCGTCGGCCGGGACCCTTGACGTAAGGACCATATTTTCCGTTAATAACTTTTATGTCGCCAAAATCGGCGAGAATAGATGCTTTCTTTTCTTCATAAAGCGGCTCAGCCTCGGCAAAAGTAATGGTGTAAGGGTCGAGTTTTATGGAGATATTATAGGCGCCGGCTTTTAGATAGGGGCCAAATGGACCGGAGGCGGCGATAATTTCAGTGCCGTCCTTAGCTTTGCCAAGAGTACGAGGAAGGGCGGGGAGCTCAAGCTGCTTTAGTGCTTGTTCAAAGGTGACAGTCTTTACGGTTTTCCCTCTTGGAAGAGGGGCGAAGCGAGGTTTCTCGCCGGTTTCTTTTTCATTTTCGCCGAGCTGAATAAAGCCACCATTGCGACCGATTTTAGCGTAAACGTTTTTTCCGGTCTTAGGATCAACACCGAGTGCGGTAGCGGCATTATATCGTTCGGCGGATTCGGATTTTTTTACGAGAGTAGAAAATGGATCGTAAAAATCTTTAAGCATTTTGACGCGATCGAGTTTTGCTTCGGCGATTTTGTCAAGATTTTTTTCGACATTCGCCGTAAAATCGTAATCAACGATTTCTTCAAAATTTTCATTCAGAAAGTCGGAAACGAGTTCGCCAACTGGGGTGGGGAGAAGTTTTCCTTTTGTACTGCCAGATTTTTCGGTTTCGGTTTTTTCGGTGATTTCTCCAGTAAGGATTAGTTCGCGAATTTCGCGTGGTTCGCCTTCAGATTCACCTTTTATGACGTAGCCGCGAGCCTGAATGGCGGACATGATTGAGGCATAAGTTGATGGGCGGCCAATACCGAGCTGTTCGAGTTTTTTAACAAGCGAACCTTCAGTGTAACGGGCGGGCGGCTTGGCAAAAGTTTCGCGAGCGATAATTTCATCGTAGGAAACGAGGTCGTTTTCTTGTAGATTAGGCAAGATAATGTCTTTAGTGTTACCGTATACTTTTAGGAAACCATCAAAAACCACAATTTCACCCTTAGCAGTAAAAATAAGAGGGGTTTTATTTTCGGGTTCTAGGGTAATCGTAGTTTTATCGACGCGGGCATTTTCCATTTGAGTAGCGAGAGTGCGGGTGCGAATAAGATGATAGAGCTTTTTCTCGTAATTATTTTTTCCAGCAGAGGCGGTTTCGATATGAGTTGGGCGGATGGCTTCGTGAGCTTCTTGGGCGGATGCATCTTTAGTGTGAAAATGGCGGACATGAAGATAATCCTGACCGTAATTTTTTTCAATGTAATGAGCGATTGAGCCAATGGCTTGTTTAGAGAGATTTAGAGAATCGGTACGATGATAAGTAATTAGGCCGGCCTGATAAAGTCCCTGAGCGGCAGACATAGTAGTTCGAGCGGAAAAACCGAGACGAGAGTTCGCTTCAATTTGGAGCGCAGCAGTTGTAAAGGGGACGGGATTAGCCTTTTTTCCTTCGGATTTTTCGAGAGAGGATACGCGGAATTTTTGATTTTTAATTTTTTCGAGAGCGGTTTTTGCCTGGTCAATAGTTTCAAAAGACTGTTTTTCAATAGTAGCAAGAAATGGCTCGTCATCAGGGGTTTTGCGGAAATTTCCAGAAACCTTAAAGGTGCTAGATTTTTGGAATTTTTCGATTTCGCGTTCGCGCTCAACGACTAATCTTAGAGCTGGGCTTTGGACGCGACCAGCGGAAATTGCGCCGGGGACTTTTTTGCGGACAACGCCAGATAAGTCGTAACCTACTAACATATCAAGAGTTTGACGAGCCTGTTGAGAGGAAACCATATCCATATCGACGGTGCGGGGGTGAGAAATTGCATCTTTTAGGGCGGGTTCGGTAATTTCGTGGAAGGTAATCCGATTAGTATTTTTAGGGAGTTTTAAGACTTCAATTAAATGCCAAGAAATAGCCTCTCCTTCGCGGTCCTCATCGGTTGCGAGCCAAATTGTATTGGCGGACTTCGCAGCCTTTTTTAGCTCGGAAATAATTTTTTTATGACCATCGTCAATTTCATAAGTAACATTAAAATTATGAGCGACATCAACTTTTGTATCTTTTCGAATATGTCCGACAGAAGCAAGAACATGAAAATCGGAACCGAGATAGCGCTCGATAGTTTTTGCCTTTGCAGGGCTCTCTACGATGACGAGGTTTTGTGACATAGCTTTTTCATATTAGCACAAGATAAATAAAAATGCAAGAACTATTCGGACTCGATATTGTTAGTTTCAAGAAAACTCTTAAGCTGATCGCTACCATATTCGACATAAGTCCGTTTTTCGCCTGGTACATTCATTTTAGTATCGCCAAGGGCAAGATTTGAGGAAATGCGAGCGAGTTCAAGGAATTTTTCACGCTCAGTAGCCTGATAGAGAGTAGAGGTTCCCTCGGTGTCTTCAAAATAAAAAGCATAGCCAGAATGCCAACGGACAAAAATATGGGGTCCGGCGAAAGTATTAAAGGCCTTAGCGAGACGCTGATAATTTTCTTCGGAGAGAGGAGCGGTTTGGGTTGTTTCGGCATGACCTTTTTTCTCAGTAGCAAGATTGTTATACTGGTTGGTAGAGACGGTTATTTCAGACTCGGTAATATCAATAGTATAGACATCGCCATTGCCATTTTCGGAGATAATTAGATGATAATTTTTAGAAATCGCGGAATTGATCATTGGGAAGAAAATAAAAAACAGGGCAACTATGCCGAGCAGAAAATAGAGTACATGTTGGACGGTTTTATTCATACTATATATTATAGTGGTTTTATTGGAAAAAGCAAGAATTATTATGGTTATAAAAAGCCAAGAGCCCTCTATAGCATCGAGCAAGGGTGGGCATTACTCGAAAGACCTTTAGAGGGCTCTTGGCCCTATAACGCTTCTTTGTCAGATACCGGGGAAGCCCCCGGAAGCGCGACCCACCTCACACAAAACTTGGGGCCCGCCGGTTATAGGGATTGTTGTGCTCTTAAGATATCCTTTCATAAGTGGAGGTAATACTTGTAAACTAGAGACCAATAAAAGAGAAATCCCTAGTCCGAAAGGCTTAAGAACACGCAATTACTATTGCCAAACTAACAAAAGTATGCTAGTATGGAATAGAACAATGGTTTATTTAGGTACGATTTAGGGCTCACCTTTTTGTTGAACTCTAACTGTAAATGATTATATCACGGGAATAAAAATAAGTCAACACTTTTTTCACATTTTTTATGAAAATCAAGGAAATTTCACCCCTAGAGGATGATTTTACAGAGGTGTTGGAGCGCATTGCGCTTAAGCCTAAAACATTATATTATCGTGGTAAAATGCCGAAAAATATGGTTTTGGGCGAGAATGGTGGAGGAGAGACGAATGGGAGAAGTGGTGGTTTGAGTGAGAGAAGACGCAGACCGCCGACAGTGGCGATTGTGGGGACAAGACGAAATACGCGTTATGGGGAGGAGGTAGCATATCGAGCGGCGTATGAATGTGCGAAGATGGGGGCGGTAGTTGTGTCGGGATTGGCGTATGGAATAGATTCGATTGCACATCGTGGGGCGCTGGATGCGGGTGGAATAACGGTTGCGGTGTTGGGAACGCCAATAAGTCGAATTTATCCGCGAGGACATGAGCAGTTGGGTGAGGAGATTATTGCAAAAGGCGGGGCGATAATTTCAGAGCATGGACCAAACGAGGAACAGGGTAAGATTGATATGATGAAGACATTTCTAGAGAGAAATCGGATAATTTCGGGGCTTTCGGATGTGGTTTTAGTAGTGGAGGCGGCAGAAAGAAGCGGAAGTTTAAATACGGCAATGCATGCGATTGAGCAGGGCCGGGAATTGTTTGCGGTGCCGGGAAATATTGATCGGGTGATGAGCGTAGGATGCAATCAGTTATTGGCGAGTTCGGCATTGGTTTATACTAAGCCGCAAGATTTAATTGATAAGCTATTCCCTGGCGAGCGAGCGAAGGGGGTGAAGAGGAGGCGGAAGTTTGTCGGTGGGAGTCCAGATGAAAAAATGGTAATGAAGAGTCTTAGGGAGGGAATTTATGATGGAGATGAGATTATAAAAAAGACGGGGATGGGGGTGCAGGATTATAGTCGGGCGGTAACGATGTTGGAGATTAGGGGAGTAATAAGGGCGATAGGCGGAAATTGCTGGGTGGTAACGGAGGAGTGGGAATAAGATGTTGGCGTGGTATGGAATTAGGAGAGAATAAGCGCGTAGATGTGGATGAATAGGCTAGTGGCATGCAAATATTATTAAGAATAATGGAGATGAAAAGGAGGCAGAATAATATGGCTAGTTATTAATAAAATTTGTCGTTAATAAAATCCTCAATACGGAGAGCGGCTGCGTCTAAGATGGCGGGGAGTTGGGTGCGTTCTTCTGGGGTGAATCTTGAGAGAACAAAATCAATGTCGGAGAGCTTTTCGCGACGGTCGGGATTACTGGTGCCAATACGGAGACGAGGAATTTCTTCGGTTTTCATAGTATTAATAACGGATTTTAGGCCATTATTTCCACCGGCAGAACCGTTAAGGCGGAGACGATTTTTACCGAAGGCGAGATAAAAATCGTCACAGATAATAAGGATGTCTTTAGGTTGAATTTTATAATAGTTAGAAAAGCTTTGGACGGCATGGCCGATACTATTATAATATGTCTGAGGTTTAATAAGGAAGGCAGAGTTTTTACCGGTATCGAAGTGCTGATAATATGACTTATATTTCTTTTTTGGGAGCCAGACGAGTTTCTTTTGGCTGAGAAAATAATCTAACACAAGAAAACCGAGATTATGGCGAGTAAAATCATAAGATGTGCCGGGGTTACCGAAGCCGACGATTAATTTTGTTGTCATAGGGAGATTATAACACAGAATAGAGGGGAGCGCTAGGGTAGGATGGATTTAGACAGATAAGATTAGGAGTCGGAGCGGAAGCTGAAGAAAATGGGAGTGCCGATATAGGGGTAGAATTCGCGGATTTTGCGTTCGAGATAGCGCTTATAAGACCAGTGAAGCAATCCGAGGTCATGACCGTGAATAACAAACCAAGGCGGACAAGTATCGGTTTGGACGATATATTTTGGCTTTGGATGAGTGTTTTTTAGGCCGGCGGGTGGATGGCGATGGATGGAATCTTGGAGAATACGATTAAGGTCGGCAGTGGGGATTTCGTGGTGACGAGACTCATTGATAGTAAAGGCGAGTTCAAAAAGCTTAGTGACATTTTTACCAGTTTCGGAGCTGGTAATGAGAACGGGCGCAAAGGGGAGGAAATTAAAATCGCGTTCGAGGCGGTCGAGGATTTCATCGGTAGGGGTTTTAGTTCTGGCGGATTCAGTAGCGGAGTCGTGTTGTTCGGTAATAGATGGTTCTAGGGTGATGAATTCGGTAGCGGAATTGTCAAGATTATCAGAAGCGGTTTTATTGATAAGATCGGATTTAGTGATGACGAGAATAATTCCCTTTCCGGCCTTGATAATTTCGCCGGCGAGAGCCTGATCGAGCTTGGCGTGTGGTTCGGTGCCGTCAATAAGGAGGGCGCAGACGTCAGATTCTTCGATGGCGGAAAGGGTGCGAAGGGCGGAGAATTTTTCGATGCCGACTTCACGGCGACCGGGTTTCCTAAGTCCGGCGGTGTCGAGAATTTCGAGGGGCTGGCCTTTGTATTTTAGTTCGAGACGATTTATGTCGCGAGTAGTTCCCTGGCGGGAGCTGACGATGGCTTGTTGCTTTTTGCCGAGTGTATTAAAGAGGGAGGATTTTCCGACATTGGGACGACCAATAAGGGAGATTTTTAGGGGAGATTTTTCGGTTGAGGGTTTCTGACGAGAGAGATTTAGGGTGGAGGTAATGGCGGATTTTAAATCCAAAATGCTTTGACCGGTGGTTGCGGAAACGCGAAAGATGTGATCTTCCTTTATGCCAAATTTTCTAAATTCGGAGTTAGGAAGAGCGTCACCAAGGTCGGTTTTATTGAGGATGAGAAAAACGGGTTTTTTGGACTTTAGTGCGTTGCGGGCGATGGTTAAGTCTTTTTGGTTAGGATATTTAGTTGAATCGAGAACGACGAGAATGAGGTGGGCGGAAGAGATGGCGTCAGAAATCTGGTCCTGAATAGAAGCCTCAAAATCGTCGCGCGGGTCAAGTAGGCCGGCAGTATCAACTAGGAGAAAAGAATTGTCGATTTTGGCGAAAACATTGTCGCGAGTTGTGCCGGCTTCACGAGCGGTAATGGCGAGATTTTTGCGCGCAAAACGATTAAGCAGGGTGGATTTTCCGGCGTTAGTTTGGCCAATAAGGGCGACAATAGGCATAGACATAATATATATAATATACTATAACTGGACAAAAAAGTCAAACTGTGGTAGGATGAAAATATGAAAGAGAATAACGGGACAGTGACGCGATTTGCTCCTAGTCCAACGGGGTATATCCATATTGGAAATGTTAGAAGTGCGATTTATCCGTTTTTGATTGCAAAAAAAGCGGGCGGAAGGTTTATCTTGCGGATTGAGGATACAGATCAGGCGAGATATGTTGAGGGGGCGACGGATTTGATTATGGAGACGCTAAAATGGCTGGGGTTAGAATGGGATGAGGGGCCGGAAGTGGGCGGAGAAAATGGACCGTATTATCAGAGTGAGCGAAAAGAGATTTATCGGAAGTGGGCGGAGAAGATGATTCTGAGTGGACGAGCATATGTGGATGAAACAAAGACGGAAGAAATTGAGCGGATGCGGAAGGAAGATAATGAGGAGAAGTTGGCGTTCTTATTCCGAAATCATCGTCCGGATTCGTATAATTGGGACACGGAAAAAACTCTGGAAGTGTTTCGGAATGAGAAAGTGGCGCTTCGGTTTAAGGCAGAACCAAAACGGCGAGAATGGACGGATGAGGTAATGGGAAAAATGCACGCGGGGCCAGAGGTGCAGGATGATATAATTCTGATTAAGAAAGACGGGATGCCGACGTATAACTTTGCGCATATTGTAGATGATGCAGAGATGGGAGTGACGCATATTGCGCGAGGGGTGGAGTATCTAGCGAGTATGCCAAATTACTTGGCGATGTATGAGGCCTTAGAACTGACACCGCCGAAGTTTCTCAGCTTGCCACATATTCTGGCGCCATCAGGAAATAAGAAATTAGGAAAAAGGGATGGAGCAAAGTCGGTGAATGAATACCGGAAGGATGGGATTTTGCCGGAGGCGATGTTGAATTATTTGGCGTGCTTAGGATGGAATGATGGGACGGAACAGGAAATTTATTCGATGGAAGAATTAATCGAGAAGTTTACGATTCCGCGAATTCAGAGTTCGCCGGCGAGATTTGATGAACGGAAGATTTTATGGTATAACGGACAGTGGATTCGGAAGATTTTTCAGGAGCGAGGAGTGAAGGCGCTGTATGAGGAGACACGAGGATTTTGGTCAAAAGAAGCGCTGGCGTTTTCGGAGGAATATAGATTACGGGTACTTTCGATTATTTATGATCGACTAAAGACGTTTGGGGAGATTGCGGAATTTACAGATTATTTCTTCCGGGAGCCAGAGGTGGATGTGGTGATGATGAGAGAAAATAAGTTTCTGAAGAAGTTTTCAAAAGAGGAGATCTTGGGACTACTAGAGAAGACCGAGCTTCGGTTGGCGGAGATTTCGGAGTGGACGGCGGAGAATATTCAGACGGGATTAAATGAATTATTAGCGGAGACCGAGAAAAAGCCGGCGGAATTGTTTAGTCTTATTCGGATTGCGATTTCGTTTGCGCCGTTTTCGCCGGCACTGAATGAGACGATGGAAGTGCTCGGGAAAGAGCGGAGTCTCGGGAGGATTTCGCGGGCAAAGGCGGCGATAGAGGGAGCGGAGTAGGGATTGGTAAGATATTTAGGGGGGGTGATTGTTGGATTTTATGAGGGGATTCAACCTAGAAAAATTGAAGATAAGGAAAATCCCTAACGGGGTTAGGGATTTTGATGTCAATAGATGGTTTAGTTACCGGGAAACACAGCGGACAGTTAAGCCGCCGCCGCGATAATACGAATTCTGAGGGTTGAAATACGACGGACTGGTATCCAAGCCGTGGGCGGCGATAGCAGCGGAGCCAGCAGTAGAAGACCAAACATAACCACCGGCCGTAGTGCGACCGCTCCACGTGCCACTGCTACGGTTGTAGCGGCCGCTAACAACCATCGAGATAGGTTCACTCCTTAGTAAGTTTTGCATTTGTGCTAATGCCGATGGCTCCGTTGCCGTGCCGGTTTGTGGATTTCCGGTTTGGCCTCTTGCCGATTCGCCATAGTAGGTCACCAGTAAGTTAATTATTGAACGCGTTCCATCGTTATTTGGTAGCTGCCAATGTGCTGGACAAATTGAAGCCGTTGCTTCTCCGGACGAAAGGTCAACTCCGCTACCTAAGGTTGCCGTAGTCCAGTTATAGAGGTTTCCACCGCGCTGCTGCGGTTCGC
>JAUNQQ010000067.1 GCA_030536095.1 Candidatus Saccharimonadota bacterium | reverse complement strand
AAATAGAAGAAATCTTTAGAAAGGCCGGGGCATATTCCGCGGTATTTTTTATGGCATTTTTCGTCGCACTCGTTTCCGCTAGTGCTTTTACGCCGGTAGATAATTCTGAGGCGGCAACAGATATAAGTGCGACTTATGACGGAAAAGGTTATAGTTTATCATTAGCGTCTTATGGTGGCGGTGGAGAAACGGAAGAAGAGGGGCGAGTGAGTCTGGACTTAACGGGGACGCCGGATGGAGCGATGGCGGTGGAATATGATAGATTAAACGTCACGACAAATTCGGCGGGTTATAAAATTTATCTCTCAATGAACGGAGCGGATCAGAAATTATTAAATACGTCGTTGACAGAGAGTGGCGAAGTGTGTGAGAATCCGGCGACAAAGGCGAATTGTTATTTTGGGCCAACTGGAGGGACGCCGGCTATTCCGACGGCGCTGGATGTGAATACTTGGGGATTTGCACTACCAAAGGACGTAGGCTCGATTGCGACGGTGGCGAATTATGGATTTGATTCGAATTATGTGACGTCGGGTGGGCAGATTTCAAATGGGGCGACAGGAATTACGACTACAACGAGCGCGATAAATACGGCGAGTAAATTTGCGGCGGTGCCGGCAGCGGGAAATGAAGTGGTGATTGCGGGAGATACGGCGAAAGCGGAAGCTGGGAAAAATTATTATGTTTATTATGGGGTGAATGCGAATATGGGACTAACTACGGGAACCTATCAGGGGACGGTGGTTTATACGGCGCTGGCGGAAGCGAGTTCGAGTGCGAACGGAGAAATGAAAGTTTCGCCGATTGGACAGACTAATATTGATCAGTCGCAGTCGATTGTATTGGCGACGTCTTTATATGCAAGTCAAACATTGCTCGATAATATGGGAAATATTTCGGTGAAGATAGGTGGAAAAGATTGTACGAATGTTTCGGCTTCGAAGGCGACGGGTGGGACATTGAATATTACTTGTACGACGCCGGTAATGAATCGGTGGGGGACATATGATGTGGTGGCGTCGGTGGGGGAATACGGAGTATTTGATTTGGCGGATGGGTATTCGTATTATATTCCCTATGCGACGATGGCAGCAAATCCAGAGAATTATACGATGCAACAGTTTACGACGCAGACTTGTAAAGAGATGCCAGCGCCGGAGCATTCGGATGTAAGGAATTATACCGGGACGATTGCGGATGACACTTATCACGCGGTGGGAAGTTATCATACAGATAAGAATCACTGGTATGATTATCAGGGAAATCAGGTAGATACGAATCCGGTTTCGGAGATTACGCTGAAGGATGATAGGAGAGTTGGTTCGGAGTATTATTCTTATCGGATTCGGAAGTTGGCGGACGGAAACTGCTGGATGGCGGATAATCTACGGCTAACATTGGATGATAGCGTAGCATTAACAAGTTCGGATAGTGATATTAATTATAATATGGATACGGGGGAAGGTTGGGATGGAACAGATGTAACGCCGAGGGTGATTAGCAATCCGCTAAAGGTTAATGGGCCGGTTTTGGGGACGTATAGTACGGATGCTT
Organism: Candidatus Saccharimonadota bacterium; assembly: GCA_030536095.1. Lineage (GTDB taxonomy): Bacteria > Patescibacteriota > Saccharimonadia > Saccharimonadales > Saccharimonadaceae > Nanosyncoccus. The sequence continues at coordinate 1,820 of JAUNQQ010000067.1, read as the reverse complement.
CGACGGGGGTGATTTCATGGACGCCGTATGTGGATACGCAGGCGAGTGGGGTACGGGGGGTTTCGTGGGGAAGTCCATACTCAAGTTGTGCAGATGCTAATAGTGATGGGAAGATTGTAGCGAGCGAATGTACAATGAGAGCGAGCGGTGGATCGAGTATTTCCGATGTTACAGCAGAATACTTTGGACCAAATGCGGAAGCAGAAGAAGAGAAAAAACCATCTACGGCGATACATGTGACCAATGATGCTTTAGCGGAGGCGGCGAGGAGTTATGATAATCCAGATAATGAGACGGTTGGAATTGAAGCTGCTGCAGGAAGGTATAATGATGGCGATGGGCTTCCACAATACTACGGAACATATTATAACTGGTACGCGGCAACGGCGGGAAGTGGGACTTGGGCATCAAGTACGCAATGGAAAGACACTGAAAACTCAGTTTGTCCGGCAAACTGGCAGTTACCAGACGCAGCGACAGCAGACGATAGGAGTTTCCAGAATCTATTCATTACAAAATACGCATTGGTTTCGGGGACGGGAGATAATCCTGGTCGTTCTGGCGACGTCGCTCAGAAAGCACCTTTCTCTATTATTCGCTCAGGCGTCTACGACTGGGCGTCCGGCATCCTGGGTAGTCGTGGCAGCCACGGCCTCTACTGGTCTCGTGAGAGTAACAGCCCGATGTCCGCCTACTACCTGCTCTTCAGCTCTCTCTACTTCCATCCGCAGCTCGCGAACTATAAGATCTACGGTTTTGCGGTGCGTTGCGTAGCGAGATAGGGTTTTAGAAAAAGGAAACAGGCGCGTAGATAATGCGCCTGTTTTTAATATTTAAAGTTGTCGTTTCGTGCAAAAATGTGAAAAATCAGGGGTTAGATGAGAATTTTCTTTATCGCTGTATATGGCGGGATTGTTGTGAGATTTGGGGGTGTGGAAGTGAGGCGGGAAGAAGTGAAAAAATGGGAATGAAAAGAGTGGAAAAGTTTTTTTATGTGTGATAGAATGGAGATATGGAAAATGGGAATAAGAATAAACAGAAAAAGAGTGGGATGGGGAATGTCTTGCGAACTTTTGTATTTGGGATTTTAGTCTTGATGTTTTTTGGGGTGATGGTGAATGGGGTGATGAAAGAAAATCTGGAAGAGATGGCGCTTTCGGAGGTGATTGCGCGGGCAAATGATGAGAACGGCGGAATTAAGAAGATCGAGGTAAAGGGAAATCAGCTGTATATTACAGAGGAGGGGAAAGATACGGCGAATAAGGTTTCGCGGAAGGATGGAGCGGGAACGCTGTATGAACAGGGGTTGGTGAATCATTGCGCGGAGATGTCGGGCGAGGAGCTTTCGAAGTGTCAGGGGAAATACCCGGAGATTATATATACAGAAGATATGAATATTTGGGGGACGATTGGGGATTTGGCGATTATTGTGCTGCCGACGATAATTCTGATTGTGTTTATTGGGAATATGATGAAACAGGCGCAGTCGATGAATAAGGAGTCGATGGGATTTGGGAAGGCGAAGGCGCGAATGTATGGGAACGAGAAGAAAAAGGTGTTGTTTAAGGATGTGGCGGGAAATGAGGCGGCGAAACAGGACTTAGAGGAGATCGTCGATTTCTTAAAATCGCCAGAGAAATATGAGAAGTTAGGGGCGAAAATTCCGCGGGGAGTACTGCTTGCGGGGGCGCCGGGAACGGGAAAGACGTTGATGGCGCGAGCGGTGGCAGGAGAAGCGAACGTGCCGTTTTTCTCGATTTCGGGTTCGGAATTTGCGGAAATGTTTGTAGGGGTGGGGGCTTCGAGGGTGCGAGATTTAT
>JAUNQQ010000024.1:1585-11956 GCA_030536095.1 Candidatus Saccharimonadota bacterium | reverse complement strand
GTTCCTCCTGGAAAATATTTACCGAGGTTGTCACAATCATCGGTAGCGGCTTACCGCCCCATGTCCAACCGTGACCATACTCACCATAATACGGCACCAGAGTCACTAGCCCTTTCTTTTTCTTAATATTAGCAACTCTCGCTAAAAAGACATCTCTTCCCAGTCGCCAGTTCCGATAAAACACCACGTCTCCGACTTTCATCCTCTTCGGCATGATTTTCTCCGTTCACTCTAAAATGTACAATACGCCACCATTTTACCACATTTTCCCCTCCACGTCCAGTCTAATCCTTCCTAAAACCCGTATTCCATTCTCCCTTCATTCGTGCTATAATACACACCATGGAAATTATTATTTTAATTATTACCCTTCTCATCCTGACCGAAACGACCCTAATCTTCTTTGTTCTAAAAGATAAGCTCAACAAAAAATCCACCCGCCGTAAGGTCTATATTGACACTTCTGCTCTCATGGATGGTCGTATTCTCGCCATCGCTCAGTCCGGTTTTCTCGCCGACGAATTAATCATTCCTCGCAGCGTTATCCGCGAAATGCAGCTCCTCGCCGACGGCTCCAACACCGAAAAGCGCAATCGCGCCCGTCGCGGCATGGATAACGTAAACGAACTTGAGCGCGTCGAATATTGCGACGTAAAGATTTTTCCCGACGAACTTAATCGCACCCCAGTTGACGAACGCTTAATCTCTCTTGCTCACGAAAATCACGGCGCAATCTGTACAGTCGATTATAATCTCGCCAAGGTCGCCCTGACCGAAAACATCGACGTCCTAAATGTCAATGAACTTGCCATGGTTCTGCGCAGCGAATATCTCCCTGGCGACAAAGTAAAGATTAAAATCAATACCGCCGGCACAAATCCCGGTCAGGGCGTTGGCCATCTCGAAGATGGCACCATGGTCGTCGTCGATAATGCCGCCCGCCGTGTCGGTCAGGAAGTAACTATTGAAATCATCCGTTTTCTCCAGACTTCCGCTGGCCGCATGATGTTTGCTCGCCTTGTCCGCGAGAACAATCATCGTAAGAAAAAATCATAAAAGGAAATTGTAATTATGCTATATCTAGGAGTTAAAAAATGATTGCGCATATCTCCGGCACCATCACCGAAATTTTTGGCAATTCCGTCATTGTCGATGTCCACGGTGTCGGCTACGAACTCACTCTCCCCGCCATTGATGCCGAAAGTCTCAGTCTTTCCGACGAAAAAAAGTTCTATACATTTCATTCCATCCGCGAAAACTCCGAAGAACTCTTTGGCTTTTCCTCGCTCGAAGCAAAAAAGCTATTTGAACTACTAATCTCCGTTCAGGGCATCGGCCCAAAAGCCGCCATCGCCATTCTCTCTCTCGCCCCCGCTGAAGAAGTGAGAAATGCTATCGCTAATGCTGATTCCGCCTTTGTTTCCAAGGCCTCCGGTGTTGGCAAGAAATCCGCCGAACGCGTCATTGTCGATTTGCGCGACAAGGTCGGTATTCCTTCTCGCTATGGCGCCACCGAAGTTATCAGCCAAAAGCCCATTGAACAGGATGATGCGCTCGACGCTCTCATTGCTCTCGGTTTCCCATTAAAAGAAGCCACTGACGCTCTCGCTAAAATTGACCCAACTCTCCCCGCCGAAGAACGTATCCGCGCCGCCCTAAAACGCTAATTTTATTATTATTACAACATCCAAATCTGACTATTCGCCAAACAGAAGAATATTTCGGTAAATTATGCTATAATAAAACTGAAATGTTAAAATACTACAAGACCGAAATTACCACTAAAAACATTCAAAAAATCCCGGCCATCGAAAAAGATTGCTGGATTGATCTTGTTGGGCCAAATGCCGATGAAATCGAAGAAGTCTGCAGAACTACCAAAATCGACGCCGATTTAATCTATAAAATGCTTGATGATGATGAGCTTCCCCGTATTGAAAGTTCCGGCAATGCTACGATGATTGTAATTGACGTCCCCATAAAAGAGGACGATGACGACTATGTCACAAATCCGGTTGGTATTATCGTGACCGAAAATAATTTTCTCGTCACCGTCTCCCCAAAAAACGCCACCGTATTACATGATTTTCGCAAAGGCCAGATTAAAAATTTCCGCACCGCAAAGAAAACCCGCTTCCTCATCCAAATCCTCAACATCGCCGCTATGGAATACCTAAAAGTCCTCGATGGCGTCTATCGCAAAATCGAAAATAAGGAAGAAACCCTTAAAAAATCCACGCGCAATGAAGATTTGCTCGATATTCTCGCCACCCAAAAAACCCTTGTATATTTCACTTCCTCCCTAAAAGAAAATGACCTAGTTCTCGAAAAACTCAGCCACGGCACAGTTCTCCCGCTCTACGAAGGCGATTTAGATATGCTCGAAGATACCCAGATCGAAAACCGTCAGGCGATTGATATGGCCGGGATGTATCGCGAAATCCTATCGAGTATGTCCGAAACTTATGCCACAATTATCTCTAATAATCTTAATAACATCATGAAGTTTCTCGCCGGTATCACCATCGTTATTTCCGTCCCTACAATTATCTCGTCATTTATGGGTATGAATGTTGGCTTCCTAGGATTTGAAAACGACCCGCTCGCCGTCATCTGGCTAACCATCATCTCTATGTTCGCCATGATTATCGCCGCCATCGTTATGAAGAAACGCGGCATGCTCTAGAATAAAAGTCCGACCCTTTACTTTTCCAGAAAAATACTGTATAATTATAACTTATGGATAAAGAAAAAATTCGCAATGTTGCCATTATTGCCCATGTTGACCATGGTAAAACCACTCTTGTTGATGGCCTCCTAAAACAGAGCCATACTTTTCGTGAAAATCAGGCCGAAATGAACGAAACTCTCATTATGGATTCTGGCGACCAGGAACACGAGCGGGGAATTACCATCACCGCTAAACAAACCGCCGTTTTTTATGAAGGATATAAGATAAACATTATCGACACTCCTGGACACGCGGATTTTTCCGGTGAAGTCGAACGTACTCTTAATATGGCCGATGGCGTAATTCTCCTTGTTGACGCCCAGGAAGGCCCGATGCCTCAGACAAAATTTGTCCTTCGAAAAGCCCTCGACCTAAAACTAAAACCAATTGTCATTATTAATAAAATTGATAAGCCCGCCGCGCGTATCGAAGAAGTAAAAGACGAAATCGCCGACCTCTTCCTCGAACTCGCTACCGACGAATCCCAGCTAAACTATCCGATTTATTACGCCATTGCTCGCGAAGGCCGCGCCGGAAAAACCACCGATTTAAACGACGATTTATCTGCTATTTTTAACGCTATCATTACCGAAATTCCCGCGCCAAACATCGATGATCGTGCCGAAAAAGGCGCGCAACTTCTCGTCACTGCCATCTCTGCTGATAATTATCTCGGCAAATACGCCATCGGTAAGCTCTACCGCGGAAAACTAAAAGTCGGTCAGACTGTAAAGCTCGGACGAACAGATGACTCGTCCGTAAGTTGGACCTCCGGCCGTATCGAAAAACTCTTCACCTTTAAGGGTCTGACTAAGGTCGAAACTCCCGAAGTTCTCGCCGGCGACATTATCGCCATTGCCGGAATTTCCGACGCTAATATCGGCGACACTATCGCTACTGGCGAATCCCCCGAAGCTCTCCCTAGTATTGAACTTGAACCGCCTACGCTTAGTATTTATATCGGCCCCAATACTTCTCCTCTTAAAGGCAAAGAGGGCGAATTCACCACTTCCCGCCAAATCGACGAGCGCCTTGAACGCGAACTCGAAACCAATATTGCCCTAAAAATCGAAAAAGACGGCCTCGGCCATAAGGTTTCCGGTCGCGGCGAACTCCATCTTTCCGTCCTAATTGAAACCATGCGTCGCGAAGGTTACGAACTCGAAGTTGGTCGTCCCGAAGTTATCTATAAGACAATCGACGGTGTCGAACAAGAACCGGTCGAAAGTCTCACCATCGAAGTTGATTCCGAATTTGTCGGCGCCGTTTCCCAAGAACTCGGCATCCGCCACGCTGAATTAGTTGATGCTGACCAGCTCCCCACCGGCGGCACACGTTTCACCTATAAAATCACCACCGCCGCCCTCATTGGCCTCCGCAATAATCTCCTCACCGCCACTAAGGGCACCGTAATTATGTCCAGCATCCCTCTCGGCTACGAACCAGTCACCACTAAATACCAACCCGAGCGAAACGGTGCACTCACCTCCTTTGAAACCGGTGTTTCTACCGCCTATGCGCTCGACATGGCGCAGGCTCGTGGTATCTTATTTATACCGCCCGGTGTTCCAGTTTATCAGGGAATGATTGTCGGCCTTGCTAATCGTAAAGAAGAAATCGATATTAACGTCTGTCGCGAAAAACAGCTTACCAATATGCGCACCCACGCTTCTGATGGTGCTATTCAGCTCACCCCTTACACCCAGCTTTCGCTCGAGCAATGCCTCGATTTTCTCCTTGATGACGAACTGCTCGAGGTTACGCCAAAATCCCTCCGCCTTCGTAAGCGCACTCTCGACCCAATTAAGCGTAAGCGCGAAAATAAACGCTAGAACAATCCTTGACAAACTTTTTATGTTAAACTATAATAAAAGCAACAAGTTGCCTTAGGTTATCTAGAATTCCTAAAGCACCTGTTGCTTAATGTCTTTAAGAAAGGTCGCTATTTGCGACTTTTCTTTTGCTTCTTGCCAAATATCTTAATCGAAAAGATCTCGATACTTAGGGACACAAAAACATCGTTTAGTCGAATCTTCATATCCACTCCTTTCTCCCAGACAGTTATGTTCCAGGTAGGAATCGAAGACATCTAGAATGTTCAAATTCCCAGATAGGGACTCCACACCACAGACTAAAAAGCCCAGACTGGAAATTCGAGGCAGAATATTCCTAAAGTACTTTTTCATCCTAGCATAGGTAGCGAAAAAAGGCAAACAACTTTAATTTCACCTTGAATTCTTCCCGCATTTGTGCTAAAATATCTACATAAAGGAGGATTCCCGGTGGGCGAAGAAAAATTAAGCATAAATTTCAAAAAACCAATCACAAAAGAAGCTTTACGACAAAACCTGACAAAGACCCTGTCTCGTTTTCATCCACTCGAAAATATCGAAAACGTCGACGAATTTTATCGTTTAATTGACCGTAAAAATCTCGATAAGTCGCTTTCTGATGAGCGTCCTTATACTTATTGGAGCCTCGAGCTTTATGACCAGAAAAACGGTATTCGCGGCGGCGGCGGCCTCGGCGTTCTTGCTGCCGATATGAGAAGAACCGCCGAGCGAATGAACGTCCCCTTCGTTTTATTGACTCCATTTTATCCTTCCGAACAGCACCAAGAAACCAAAGTCGAAACAATTAACGGTAATTTCATTCTAAAAAATGAAACTAAATCCGTCTCTGTAAATTACAAAGATTTCGGTTTTGAGCTCCTAAATACCGTCACGATTAACTGCAATAACCAACAAACTAAGCTCGAAGTCATCGAAAAGGACTTAGGTAGCACCCGTATTCTCTGCGTCACCGAACCGGGCTTTGGTGAACTCTATTCTGGTGAATCTGGCGGTGATCATCGTCTTTTTCAGGAAGTCGCGCTCGGGTTCGGCGGTTATCAGGCGCTAAAGCTCGCCGGCCTGAAGCCTGCCATTATCCAGTTAAATGAAGTTGCAACTTTCTTTGCCGCGCTCGCCCGACTTGATGAACTTGTCCATAATGGGATGGATCTTTATGAAGCTATCGTCTATACCAGGAAACATACTCTCTATACAAACCATACTCTCGTCCAGGCCGCCGAAGCAACTTTCCATTACGACCAATTCCGCCGTTTCGTTTTCCCTAATCTAAAATCCCGCTCCGTCCAGACATGGCTTTCCGATAAATTCGTCAATGGACAGATTCGCCTCTCTACCATTACCATCGAAATCGCCGAGCTCCGCTCTGGTGTCTCTAAACTCCATGCTCGCGTCGCTAATTACCACGACATTTCCGGCAAAAAGGTTAAGTTTAAGGCCGTCACCAATGGCATTGACATCCCGACTTGGACTTCTAATAGCGTTATAGCCCTCCTAAAACAAAAGGGAATTATTGATAAATTTTATCTCCCAACTGCCGATTATGTCGAAAAAATCGAAACTCTAACCGCCACCGAAATCCTTACCGAAAAAAAGCGTGGCCAGACCGAACTTCGCGCCGTCCTTGCCCATCGCCTCGACCAATATGGAAATCACCCCCAAATTCCCGAAGACGCCCTGATTTTCGATTTTAAGCGCCGCTTTGTCGATTATAAGCGCCCCTGGCTCCCCTTCTCTAATCCCACACTTTTACGCGAAATCCTCCTCAATGCCAATGCGCATTATCTTCTCGCTGGTCGCGTCCATGAAGGTGATTCGGTTATGCTTGCTCGCCTAAAATCTGTCCTAGAAATTATCGATAACGACCCAGTTCTAAAAGAACGCGTTCATTATCTCCCAGATTATGACGAGGAACTCGGTCGCGTTCTCTCCGTTGGCGCCAATGCTTCAATCAACACCCCCATTGTCGGCCTTGAAGCCTGCGGCACTTCTTGGATGAAAGACGTAATAAACCTCGGTCTCCTTATTAGCACTCATGACGGCGGCGTCGCCGATTGTTCCGCCGATTCCTACCTCTGTATTCGCGGCACTTCCGAAGATGAAGAAATAGATTCACTTTATGCTAACCTAACCGAAGCCGCTAATCTCTGGCGCAATCCTACCGGCCTTGAAGCTCTTATAAAAACCCAACTTCGCGCTTATCTCCCCATCATCTCCGGTACTCGTATGCTAAAAGACTACCTCGAATATCTGTTCTAACCTAGTCACAACGACAGAGATATCCTCATTTACTTCTAAACCTAAGCGAAGCCCTCTATTTTATTTGCGTCAATTCTCAAGTAGTATTTTCTAAAGACTTCAAAAAACCTTGGCGGGAACGAATCCAGACCAAGGTGCTGTACCCTTTATTATACTCCGCCTAAATAAAATGTCAATGGTTCTTTCGCTTGTAGGCCTCGACGACTTCCGTGTCTCTAATTACTTGCGTCGAACTAGACTTTGCCACCAACGCCTGCGTTAATCTATCGTCAAACCCAACATAGATAACATCCTTACCTTCATTTTTCGCTAATAAAACCGCAGGAATTAAATCTGTGTCCGAACTAGCCAAAATAATTCTATCAACCTCGTCTTTTAATGCGTCTCGAACTATCCCAACTGCAAGTCCGACATCTACACCTTTTTCCTGAAAACGATAATCTTTTCTTCCGCAATTCTTACAAACGTCACTATCACGAATCTTAAGTTTTCCAACCTCCACATAGTCAATCCTCTGAGAATTAAGGCTATTTCTCACTCTCCGTAGGTTATCCGAAAAACGAACAGATTTATTTAAAATTTCTTCGCCCAAATCATAGCGCCTCTTAATTTTAGTCACTCCAAAAAATCTAATCCGTAAATCTTCCTCTGGAAATATATTTTCAAACAAAAACCTAATATCCAAAGCTGTCAGCTCTTGCTTATCTCCAATCATTCCTTTTTTAATCAGAATCTCCGCCGCCTTATACAAAAAATTCTGCCCATCAACATAAACAATGTTTCTCATACCCCATATTATATCATATGCTTCGGCTAAACCACCAAAATCCCCATCTAATCCTAAACTACCTCGAATATCTATTCTAAAACTAAACAAACATACTTGTACTAAACCAATAGCCCTCAGACAGAATAATTATGCTATAATATGCATATGAGAATATTATCGAAACCCATTTCTAAGAATAGCTTAATTAAAGAATCTACGAATTTTATCGATGAGAACGCGATTAAGGCAGTGGTAGATATAGACAAAGAGATTATCGCAGTAGACTCTCCAATGCATTATGATTGCGAGCAGCTACTCCTAGAAAATGGTTCCAACCAAGCTAACCTCTGGGGGATTAATCTATATCTGGATTGCGACGAAATAGACGATTTAGTAGAATTTGATTCAATGATCAACCTTCGACCTGCGCAGGGAAATCGTTCTAGAGGCGTGGAAGATCCAGAAATACGAAATAAAATTAAAAAAATAGTATTAAAATGGCTGAAATAAAACATATTCATAGCACAGAAACCTATCGGGATTGGATGACACATTCAATTACTTATCAGATGGGAAATATCGGAAGCGAGGTTTCACGTGCACTTAAATGGACAGCGAAGGGAAACGAAGCGCGCGCCAACAAAGCAATTGACCGTACGCTTGAGCTTTTTGACTTTACGATTGAAGCTAATATTAATAATCATGCTCGCCTGACCGAAATCCTAAAGGCGCGCGATGAATTTTGCGACTATTTTTTTAATCAGAATTCTTACCACACAAATCCGGCGCAAATGCAAAAATACTATGATGGCTTTGCGCTAATGTTACTAAGCTCGAAGAGTAATAAACTATAACCCATATTAAAACAAAACTGCTCAGCTTCGCGCCTACCTCCCCATCATCTCTGGCACCCGTATGCTAAAAGACTACCTCGAATATCTATTCTAATCTGCTTATGCTATAATAAAATCGTACTTATCTATTCGGTCAGCAAGAAGCTTAAAAAAGCCAGCGTCTTACGCTAATTAGGACTGAATTTCGACTACTAAAAGTGGAGGAAAAGCCCTTTGGAAGATACTAGGCAAACCTAACTCACTTGCTGCTTTCATTATAATTTACCATAACGGTTTTGTCAAGCCAGCGTAGTCTAAACAAAATCATGAACATTCCTAAAAAAGCAAAAATATGCTAAAATAATAGTAGATGGAAGAGTGGTTGTATGGGGAACTTTTAAGGGTATATTATGAGGCGCGAGCAGGAAAACGAAAAACGTTAGACGAACAAAAATTTGAGCTTTATAGATACGAAGAATTAAAATGTCTAGTAAGAGAAATAATAACTAGAACCTATCATCCGAGCGCAGGAATCGCATTTATCGTAACCGATCCAGTCCAACGAGAGATTTTCGCAGCTCCCTTTCGCGATAGAGTAATTCATCATTTTTTGTATAACATGGTAGCGAAATGGTGGGATAAAAGATTAAATTACTACTCAAGTTCCTGCCGAAAAGGGAAGGGAACGTTATTCGCAATTCGTGGATTACAAAAGCACATGTTAAATGCATCACAAAACAACACCCAGCGAGCATATTGCATAAAATTCGACCTATCCGGATATTTTATGAGCCTGCCCAAAGATGGGCTACTGGCAAAAGTTCAATGGGGATTGGAACGACAATATCCAGGTATGCATAATCGCTGGAAAAGAGAGATGTTAGAATTCCTATGGCGAGAAGTTATCTATGATAAACCAACCAAAGGCGTAAAAATTCGGGGAAAACGCAGTGATTGGCGAGGGCTACCAACAAACAAAAGCCTATTTCATCAACCCGAGGGAAACGGCATTGTTATCGGAAATCTTACCTCGCAACTATTATCAAATATCTACCTAGATACATTGGATCGATTTATTACCGAAGAACTAAAATTTCCAAACTACGGCAGATACGTTGATGATTTTTATATTGTAGTATCGGAGAATGAATTGTCACGAGCATTAGAAGCAGAAGATGCAATCCGAGTAGTATTAGACGGAATGCGTTTAAGGTTAAACGAGCGAAAGACAAAGGTACAAGAAGTACGGCGCGGATGCGAATTCGTTGGCGGAATAGTCTACCCAAAAAGCGTAATCCCAAACCATCGAACAAAGAGAAACTACCTAAAAGTATTAAGAAAAGCCATGGTGGGAGAAATGGAAGCAGAGAGAGTCGTAACTTATCGCGGAATCTACTCACATTTTTGCCGAGCAGAAACCGAAAAGAAGGTCTGGAAAATATAATTTATGCTATAATAGTACTGTAACAGAAAAGTATTTTTACCAGCATGTTTACGCCGAAATGTACTGAGCGTTCTTCGGTCGTACGAAATTCGCTGTAAAAAATATGGTTACACTTGGAGGGCAGAAATACCCTTATCGGTCTTTTTCTAATCTACTCCCGTACCGATGAGGCAAGATTTTCTTATAGCTACGGCCATAAGAAAAGTTAGCAGCTATTTCTTCGACGGTCAGGCCAGTATTCTTATTCCTCTTGTCTTTGTTCGCTCAGGCAACTACAACTGGACGTCCGGCAGCCTGAACAATCGTGGCAGCAACGGCAACTACTGGTCTCGTGAGAGTAACAGTCCGACGAACGCCTACAACCTGAACTTCAACTCTACCAACTTCAATCCGCAGAACACGAACAATAAGATCAACGGTTTTACGGTGCGTTGCGTAGCCCGTTAGGCGCGCGCCTAAGTATTCCTCTTTTCCTTATTCCCAAG
>JAUNQQ010000024.1:0-1575 GCA_030536095.1 Candidatus Saccharimonadota bacterium | reverse complement strand
CCTCCGGAATAAGGAATGGCGACTCGGGGTATAAAATTAGGAGGACATAGCGCTGGAGTGGTCGGCATCGCGCCGACCCCGCGTCATGAGCGAAGCGAATGGCCGGAGTCTGGAGCGAGGGCGAACGCATCAGCGCTGGTGGTAATAAGAAATTACGAAAGGAGAAATTAAAATGGCAGAACGAGTCGCCGCAGATGACGATAAGAAAAAGGAAACTAGAGCAGAAGTGGGTAGTCGTGAAAGTGTGAAGGTGGACACAAAGACTGCGGAAACAGAAAAAGTGATAGGGGACGAAAGTGCGAAGACGGGAAAGACGGAGAAGGTTGAGATAAAAACTAAGAAGGACGAGAATGAGGTTAGTACTGTCCAGAAAAAGCCATGGAAACCAAAAAAGATTGTACGGGACAAAATGATTGAAATGGATCTCACGAAGATAGATTGGGATAATTTGGACTTTAAGACTGTGGAGCGAATACAGGCGGTGCTAAAGGAAAATGGTGAACGGGAGAAATTGCGGGAGATGCGAGATGATGTGATGGAAGAGGTGGAAAGGAAGAAAGAGCGAGTAGCGAGAAGAAAGTTAGAGCGAGAGATTGCCGAGGGGAAAGTTGCGTCGTCGGTTGCTCTGGAGCTTGCAAAGGATGCAGATTCCGGAGAAGTTGATGACCCGTTTGCAGAGTCGGCGGATTCTACTGGCCGGGATGCGATTGAGTTGCCAAATGGAAAGAAGACGAAAGTTCTAACAAAGGCGGAACACAAAGCGGAGAAGAACGCGTATATCGCGCGAAAGAAGAAGGTGGTTGAGACACTGGAGCCGAGTAATCGGCGGAAGGTAGTATTTTTTCGGGCGATGGATGGGTTCTGGAAAGTTGGCGGGACGAGTGCGGTAATTTTTTATCGGAAGATTTTGCCGAGAGTGGATAAGAAGGCAAGACTGAGATTTTCACCAGATAATGATTGGAATTATCTATTTGACTATGGGGTTTGTTCGGTAAGAAATATAGATGTTTATGTTAAGAAGATTCTAAAATATCCGGGGATTCGACTGGTGGCGGATTCGGAGGATTATAAATCGTTTTTGCTTAGATATGAGATAACAGAGACGGAATTTCAGACGTTAGTGAATCAAGACGAGATTATGAAGAAGGCGCTGATGGCGAAGATTTTAAAGACGCAGCCGATGCAGAATTTTTATTTTGAGCTGATGGAACTGATAAGGATGGTGCATAGTTTAGATATGCATCATACCGAGCGAATTACGCGGGAAGTGTATGTGCGTGAAATTGAGGAGTTGTTGACGGATATGGTGGCGATTTATATTATGATGACGAAAAATGGAATGCCGCAAAAGGTGGCGGTCGAAAAATTGAAAGTAAAGTTAGCGCGAATCAGCGCGATTATTTTAGAAATGGATGAAATAGGCGGGTGGACACATCGCGAATGTGGGAAGGTGGGGGATTTGGTAGCGGAAGTCGAGCGAGGGATTAGAAAATAGAATGGAGTTTTTGGTTAGTGAAAAACGAAAAAAGTTCCTTTAGGAAAGCCCCCAGTGTGGGGGCTTTTGGAACTTGGAGT
>JAUNQQ010000023.1:9532-12149 GCA_030536095.1 Candidatus Saccharimonadota bacterium | reverse complement strand
GTTATTCTTATTATATTCCGTGGGCAGATATGGAGAGTGCGCCGGCGGGGACGTACACGATGCAGCAGTTTACGGCGAAGGCGTGTAGCGAGATGGCGACACCGGCGGCATATACCGGGACGATTGCTGGAGGAGATTATCAGGCGGTGACGAATGTGCCGGAGGTGAGCCTGAAAGATGCGAGGAATACAAATCACGTTTATAGAGTGCGGAAGTTAGCAGATGGGAACTGTTGGATGGCGGATAATCTACGGTTAACATTGGATGATAGCGTGGCGCTGACGAGTGTAAATAGCGATATTAATTATAATATGGATACGGGCATAAGTTGGGATGGAAAAACTACAACGGAGACGAGAACGATTAGCAACCCACTGAAGGTAAATGGACCGGTGTTGGGGACATATAGTACTGGCAATGATGGGGTGATTTCTTGGACGCCGTATGTGGATACGCAGACGAATGAAGCACGGGGGATTTCGTGGGGGAGTCCGTATACTAACTGTACAGATAAAAATTCGGACGGATATATTACTGATAATGGGATGACTAGCAGTGAAAATGAATGTACATACGCGACGAGTGGACAAAAGGTGACGGCAAAGTACTTTATGGCGGCGGGGTCGAGCGAGGAAAGTGTATCCATTGCATCGGCAGAATTCTTTACAAATGTTAATGTATATAGTGAGGCGGCGAGGAGTTATAATTACGTAGATACAATGCTAACAGATGGCGATGGATTTTTACAATATTACGGAACGCATTACAATTGGTATGCGGCGACGGCAGGAAGTGGAACTTGGGCGTCCAGTGCGCAATGGAAAGATACTGATAACTCAGTTTGCCCGGCAAACTGGCAGTTACCAGATGCGGCAACGGGTGACGATAAGAGTTTTAAAAATTTATTTATTTATTACAAAATACGCGTTGATTGAGGGGTCGGGAGATAATCCTGGTCGCTCTGGTACGGTTGCGTCAAAAGCACCTTTCTCGTTTGTTTTCTCGGGTAACTATTTCTGGACGTCTGGCGGTTTAGGCAGTCGTAGTACGGGCGGTTACTACTGGTCTCGTGAAAGCGATGGTGTGCCAAGTTCCAATAATTTTGAGTTTTCCTCTAATTCCCTTTTTGCGCCAAATAGGCTCAATAAAAGCCACGGTTTTACGGTGCGTTGCGTAGCCCGTTAATCCTCTCGCCCCAAAAAAACATAGAATTACGGCTCCGCCGTAATTCTATTTATATAAAATCCCTGAAATTCTTATGGTTAAAATCGCGACGATGTGCTATAATATGCTTATGGATAAAGAGAATACGATATCGGGAATAAAGGCGCGACAGGTTCTAGATAGTCGCGGAAATCCGACGGTTGAGGCGGATGTCTTCTTGGCCTCGGGACATGTCGGGCGAGCAATGGTGCCGTCGGGCGCGTCAACAGGGTCAGGGGAAGCGTTGGAGCTGCGCGACGGAGATAAAAATTATTATGACGGAAAAAGTGTCCTAAAGGCAGTTTGGAATGTAAATAGTAAAATCGCGGACGTGATAGTTGGAAATCCAGCAAAACAGGAGCTGATTGACCGGCTGATGCTCGATCTAGACGGAACGGATAATAAATCAAATCTGGGCGCAAATGCGATTTTGGCGGTTTCTCTGGGCCTAGTAAAAGCATTAGCGCGTTATTATCATATGCATCTTTATGATTATATCGCGAGAATCGCAGGAACAGAGGATGAGATTTGTCTGCCGATGCCGATGATGAATGTGATGAATGGCGGTGCGCACGCGGATTGGTCGACCGATTTTCAGGAATATATGATTATGCCGATTTCGGCGCAGTCGATGGATGAGGCAGTTGAACATGGCGCACGCGTATTTTATCAGCTGAAAAATGTTTTACGCGAAAAAGGTTATGCAACGACCGTAGGCGATGAAGGTGGTTTTGCGCCAAAGCTCGGCGGAGATAATAATGAGCCGCTAGAGCTGATTCGGGAAGCAGTAGAGCGAGCAGAGTTGACATTTGGAAAAGATATTGTTCTGGCTATGGACGTAGCGGCGAGTGAATTTTATAATAATGACCATTATGAGTTAAAAACAAACGGAGACTGGAAGTGGTCGAATAACCTAATTGATTGGTGGACTTGGATGATTGATAATTATCCGATGGCGTCAATTGAGGATGGTCTAGCCGAGACCGACTGGGAGGGCTGGAAAGAAATGACCGACCAGTTAGGCGAAAAAGTCCAGCTAGTAGGAGATGATTTGTTTGTAACTAATACAAAGTTATTAGCCCGTGGAATTGAGGAAAAGGTAGCAAATGCGATTCTAATTAAGCCAAACCAAATCGGCTCAGTAACAGAGACGATCGAAGCAGTACGGATGGCCAAGAAGGCGGGATACCGGACAGTGATGTCGCATCGCTCAGGCGAAACCGAAGATTCGTCAATTGTTCATCTAGCAGTTGGTCTCGGGACGGGACAGGTTAAGATCGGGTCGCTCTCGCGGACGGATCGAGTCTCAAAGTACAATGAATTACTAAGAATCGCAGAGGGTGATCCGGGAATTAGCTTTAACGAAAAAGTCCGAGCGAGCCTAAGGAAAGAAATCTAGCGAACGGATTCGTAT
>JAUNQQ010000023.1:5324-9432 GCA_030536095.1 Candidatus Saccharimonadota bacterium | reverse complement strand
CATACTCAGTTTGAGCCCGGTCTTCAGGCTTGGGGCGAAATTATCGCTCTCGGCGCTGCGCTCGACTGGCTAAATGCTCGTAAAAAATCCGACCACGACAATCTCGCTAAATATTCTGAAAAACTCCATGATTTTCTCGCGAATAAACCCGGAATTAATCTGATAAACCCCGATTCATCCGGCCCGACGATGAGCTTTTACTCCGATAAAATCGATTCACATCTGCTCGGTTCCGCCCTTGCCGACCAGGGAATTATGGCTCGCACAGGTTACTTCTGTGTCCATTATTACCTTGACCATGTTCGTCATCTCCCCCCGCTCGTCCGCTTTTCGCTCGGATTTCATACGCGCCCTACTGACATCGACAAAGTTATTTCATCTCTGGAGAATCTTTAATGCTTGCCAAAAATTCATCTAAGCGAAAGGAAAATTACTAATGGTTTGTATTGCCGCCTTTATCATCCTTGCTCTCGCCGGAATCTTCGTCGCTATTCTTAGTATTTTTAAGCCCACTCTCTGGAAAAAATACCTAAATCTCCTGAAGCGCTCATTTCACTGCTTTTCTCGCCGTATCCGCCTAAAAAAATGCGATACTAATTTCTCCGAAGACATAAAAACTTCCATCCTAAAGAAAGTCGTCCTAAAAAAGCCAAAATTAGTAAAGCCTATCTCTATTACGATAGAAATCGCCAGCATTCTCGTCGTTATTATTACCGCTTGGTCATTCGTCGAAGCCGTGAAGGCTGGTCTCGCTCTCTGGGTTTTTGGCACTTGCAATGTTTCTCAGCCATCTCACTGCGCTCTCGGTGCCGAATCTTGCTCGCTTGATGATGAAGACCCAACTAATCTCGGCGAATATGTCGTCCGCTGGTTTGATGAATGGGGAGAAATATTTTCTAATATTCCCGATCGTCTAAAAGATTGGCGGGCTACTGATTACGATTTAAATCTCGCCTTTGTTTCTGGCAACAAAGATTCCGACAATGTCGCACTAATGCTGCTTGATCCGGGCTGTTCCGCCTGTATGCAATCTTATAAAAATCTAATGCGTGACGAAAAATTCCTAAATAACCACAAAATTAATGTCGTTGCCTTTCCGATTATGGAAAATACTGAAACCCCTAAGTTTAAGAATTCTCCGCTAATTGCAAAATATATGCTCGCTGCCGGAGATAATTATGCCGAAAAAATTCTCACCCGCATTTTTACGGAGTATGACGATAATCATATTATCTATCAAAATAAGTTTAATAACGATTATTCTGCCGAAGAAGCTGAAAAAACTCTACAATCTTGGCTAAAAGAGTGGGGAGTGAAAGATGATGAAATAAAAAAGACGGCGGACCGCGTAAAATCCTCCGAGATTCAGGAAAAACTTAATCATAATCAGGAAATTGTCTCTAGCGATATAAAGCCAAAAGGTATTCCCACCAGTATTTATGACGGCAAAAAACACCTCGGTGTCTATAAATCCTAGCTTCGAAAGAATACTACTATTTGCATATTTTAAGAAACTATGATATAATTATTCAGTATTGTACCTTAAAAGATTGGGGAATGAAAAATGTTCAAAGCTCGTAGGGATAATGCTTTCTCAGCTAGTATCCGAGAATTTTACTGCCCATCCGCTAGGGAGTGTTGTCGTTTTGACGCGTTTACGCCCGAGGAAAGGGACGCTTCCGCAAAGCACGCCTATTACAAGGTGCTTTCCAAGATGAAAAACCTTTTCTTCTGGGGCTATCCTCTAGATAAAGTAGTGAGAAGTAATTTTTTCGAGAATCTCTCCCAGCTCATCTCTCTTAATTTTGGAAGAGATGATTTTTCCGTCGAAGTTTATAATACTCTTATTATGTTCGCCCTCTATCAGGATAAGACTTCACGTATTGTCCAGGCTGAAGGTTATATGAATGGTCAGACCTATCAGATTGACTGGGTCGAGTTCTGTCATCACGACCTCTGGTATGCCGTTGGTTTCGGTAGTTTTAATCCAGAAATGGATAATCGACTTTATCGTTCTTGTGATGTTGCTGCAGCTGCATTTCAGAACATCAAGGCGAAGAAACTTGCCATAATAGAGCACGATGCTTTCTGGGAGTCAACAATTATCAAGCGCTTGAA
The DNA here is from genome assembly GCA_030536095.1 of Candidatus Saccharimonadota bacterium. Taxonomy (GTDB): domain Bacteria; phylum Patescibacteriota; class Saccharimonadia; order Saccharimonadales; family Saccharimonadaceae; genus Nanosyncoccus. The sequence continues at coordinate 7,314 of JAUNQQ010000023.1, read as the reverse complement.
TTATCTTTTGCGCGACACTAGAACCTCGCGATTTTGGCTTGAATTATGTTATACAAGCTGGTCCGATGAGATGTTGAGGAAAGTTAACCAAATTGAAGACCTCGCCGAAGCTGGCCGACGCCCTAACTACGCTATGGCTTCTCCCATCTTGGGCTCAATCTTGGAAATCAACCAAGCTAGAATTGACTCACTGATGCACAATAAAAACAATCATCTCTAATCTCAAAGCCCCCGTCCGTGGGGGCTTTTTTATAAACTCTAAACTTTTCGCTTTTTCCCCTCCATTGTCTCCCATTCTTCTCCACCTGGCGCCTTCCCCGTTCGCGCCCACTCATCATCATAATCCAACACTCTCCGATAAAACAAATAACAATAAATCGTCATATAAATTATCGAAAAAACCGTCATAATCATCAGCATCAGCGGCACAACCGGCACTCCCGCCATCCACTCGACTTTTTCCTTTAGCCATAAATCTCCAAAAATCACCGGCAAAAGCACAATTACCCAAACTATTATCAGTACCAATACCAGATAAATCAGCCGAATTAGAAACTTAATTTTTCGTCCCGCCATTAAATCCGACGAAGTCCGTATCGCTTCCATCGGATAAATCCCCGGCACCGTCACCGCGAACAGCGCCATAAACGAATCTGAAATTAAGAATGCCGATAATAAAATCATCAAAAATGTAAATACTGAAAAAATGAACGCATAAAACGGCGTCGAGAGAAAATTCGTCGTCACTGCTGCCGAGTAAACCACTACCACAATAATAATCGGAATGAGTTCCGCTAAAATCATCAGTACAATCATCAGCGTCGAAATCAGCGGTGTCATCGCATTATAAAATCCATCTCTCAGCCGTACCTTATGTCCCGCCAGTCGGTGTCGTGTCAGATAAATCGTTACGAGCCATGCCACGATAAAAATCAGTATCGCATAAACCTGTTGTACTTCGCTCAGTCCCGAACTTAGCCCGCCCGTCAGTACTGTCGACACCAGTAGCGTTCCCGCCTTCGAAAAATTCGTCAGCGTTTCCCCCGCCGTCTCCGCATTACTCTCTATTGTATCCTGCAAAATCGTGTACGCTTCCTCGCTCATCAGCCCTACTAAAACTATATTAAAAAACACCAACCAAAAAATCAGCGGAATAAACAGTCGCCAATTCCTGAGAAAAATCTGAAATGTCGTCACTGCATGCGCCAATAATCCCGGAATTTCCAGTGGTCGCTCATAATCTTCATAATGCGAACGCCGAAATGACCGATGTAGTCGCACTCTCCCCGCACTCTTCCGCCGTTTCCGTTCCCAAATCTTCTCCCGGCTCTCCCGGAAATTTCCCCGCAATCCTCGCTGTTTTATCTCCCGAATCTCCCCCCTAAAATCCCTTTTCTTAGAAGTTGTTTTTGCCATTCTCTAATCTCTCAATTCTTTTTTCTAGTGGCGGATGCGTGCTAAACATATTCGTCAAAAAATTTTTTCTCAATGGGTCATTTATAAATAACGCCGCCATTGCCGAATTCTGCGACCTCATCGGCCGCCCGCCGCTCTCTAATTTTTTTAGCGCATTTATCATCCCATCCGGAAACCTCGTTAAATTCACCGCCGACGCATCCGCCAAATACTCTCGCTCCCTCGAAATTGCCATCTGAATTAGCGATGCCGTAATTGGCGCCAGAATCGCCGTGACCAATAGAATAATCGCCCCGACCGGACTTTGCTCATCCTTATCCCGCCCCCGATTTCCCCAAAACACCATCCGCCAGCCCACATCTGAAATAAAACCGATTAAACAAACCAGTCCAAACACAATCGTCGAAACCCGAATGTCGTAATTTTTTATATGCGACATTTCGTGTGCCATTACCGCCGTCAATTCATTATTATCCATCATATCAATCAGCCCCTGCGTCGCCGCCACTAGTGCATGTTCCGGATCTCGCCCCGATGCAAACGCATTTGGTGCCGCATCATCTATAATATAAAC
>JAUNQQ010000023.1:2131-5224 GCA_030536095.1 Candidatus Saccharimonadota bacterium | reverse complement strand
CGCTTTAGTTGGACTGTAATATCTGACCACGCTTCCTTTACGCGCTCATCCAGCTTTACTAGGGAATTATAATTCGCCCATAGCATCGCTACAACTACAATCAGAATCACTACCACAATTATTATTCCAATATCCATTGTTTTTCTCCTATTTTATACCCCGATTATACTCCTTTTTCTCTAAATTGCAACCCTTCTATCGCATCATTCTTCCGCCCCTATTCATCGCATTTCCACCCTGTCTCGCACCATCCGGCGCCGCTCCGCCCTGTCCTGGCCCCATCCCACTTCCACCTCCGGTAATATTCTGCTCAACGCTTATGTTTCCTGCTTCTTTTCCGTCCGCCAAAACTCGATATGTTTCCCCAATTTTTAGGCTCGGACTTGATACTAGAACCGACTGATAAGTTTTTGTCGGCGAAAACTCCACCACGACATCCCCTTTCGCGTCCACCACCTGTAGCTTCCCTGAATAATTTCCTGAGAGATTAATCAGCATTGAAACCTGCTCCGCGCTCGTCGCATTCGTCGCCATTCCCGCACTCCCGACCGCAATTATCTCCCCGCCCGTAATCTTAAACTCCCCATTATAATCCATCGCTCCATTCCCGTTATTTGTCGGCCCATCTACATAAACCTTTCCACCCGAAATTGTTATCGACCCATTCGAATCCAATCCATCTCCGCCCGCATTCACATAAATCTCCCCACCCAAAATATTCAGCTCTCCGTCTCCCGCCGCGAATTCATCCAGCGTCTCATCTGAATTTACCGCGTTCACCCCATCATCTTTCGCCACTATCGAAACTTTTCCACCTTCAAGATTTATAATATTTCCCTCCAGTCCCTCCGTCGCCTCAGAAATTTCAACTTCTCCCCCAGTTATCACTAATTTCCCATCCGTATGCAGTCCATCATCCCCCGCCTTCGCCACGATTTTTCCACCCGAAATTTCAATACTATCATTATTATTGATTGCATCCTCATTCGCCGTAATTGTCAAGCTTCCACTCCTAAGCTCAAAATCATCACACGTCTTAATCCCGTGATAATTTGATGAAATTACTAAATTACCATCTCCGCTAATTAATAAATCTGCCTTCGCATAAATCGCCGCCGAAACCGCCTCCGTCTCACTCGCATTCACCAAATTCCCCTCCACTGAATTTTCTCCATTCACTACAATCTCCGTATTTCCATTTCCCATAATCTGAATCGCCGCTCCGCTCGGATTTTTTATTTCCGCATTTTCCAAAATTATTTTCACCTCGTCTTCCGTTTCCGTATAGACATAACCATTTTCCGTCGTTCCAGTTATCGTATAAGTCCCACCCGCTGAAATTTTATTTTCGCCATCCACCAGCGTAATTGTCTCCACCTTATTGCTAGAAACCTGCACTGAGACTCCCGTTTCTATTTCTGCCGAATTTGGTTTTGATTTATCCATAATCATTTTCGCTCCCACTCCAATTACTCCCGCCCCGAGAATAACTCCCCCGATTATTGCCAATAATTTCTTATTTTTCATTATAATTCCTCCTCTATCATATTATGTGACAGCGCGACTTTTAGATTCCCGTTTCGTTCTCGAATCGTATCAATCATCGCTTTTTCATTCACTCCATCCTTTAAATCTACTAAATAATCCAGCTCAAACAAACTCCCCATATTCGTCGTTTTCGCCTTAATTAGTGTCCAATTCTTTGTATACTTCCCCAAAATCCCATCAAAAGCCATCGTATAGTCCAAATCTTCCGGCACTAAAATCGTCAATTTTTTCTCTTGCGTATTACTTTCCCCAAATTTTGTCATCTTTAGTACCAGTAAAAGCACCGCCGTAATCACCGTAAAAATTCCCGCAAAAGCAATATATCCCGTCCCGCACGCCAGTCCAATCGCCATCGCAAAAAAGACGCTTAGAATACTGCGTGAATTTCCTGCAATCGAGCGAAATCGCACTAGCGAAAAAACTCCCATCGTCGCCACTCCCGCCCCAAGATTTCCATTCACTAGCATAATCGCCATCGCCACCAACATTGGTAAAACCGCCAATGTCGTAATAAAATTGCTCGAACTTCGCGCCGTTTTCTGATGTGTTAGCGCAACGATTAACCCCAGAATAAATGCCATCCCGAGACAGACAAAAAATCCTTGCGCCGTAATTTCATCTTGAATTATACTACTAAACATAACTTTTCTCCTTATTTATTAAAACATTCATTACCTTATTGTATTTTGAAAATTTCGTCGGATAAATTTTTAATCGTGACAACGCTCGGACAAAATACAATGGAAAACCACCTAGCGCTTTCACTTCCATAATCACCGACCCATCCTGAAAATATTTTATACCTCTATCTCCTTTCGTTAGTTCTAAATCTTTTGTTCGATACCGGATATTTTGGTCAAATGTCACTCGAAAATTCGGATTATTTTCATCACAATACGCTTCTCTATCATAAGCAATATAAACCACCGGTTTTAGCTGATAAAAATCCCAACAATAATCCAACTCTTTCTTTATCTGATCATCTTCTATTGTATTTGTCAATAATTCACCTGTCTCTAAATATCTCTGAAAATCTTTTGTCCGCACCGGAATTCGTCGCTTTGATCCCACCCCACTAAATTTCTTCTTAATCTCAATAAAAACCGTATCATTTTCCCCTGGCACCCCATAACTCCGCACTCGCACCTTTTCCTTATAAAGCGGTTTTTCTAGCGAATGAATCGCAATATATTTTTCATCATTATCAAAATACACGCTACAATTCGTCCCCCGAAAATACTTATCCTTTTTTAGATTCGGCTTCACTATTGCCAAAAATCTCTCATATTCCTCCGGACTTAATAAATATTTCACTTCTGTCCGTCTAAAAACTTGATTAATTAACATATTTATATTATAATAAGAAACCTTAAAATGAAACTTAAAATTTTCCCCCCTAATTCTCTCCGTTCATGTTATAATCAAAATATGGATGGTAATACAAATCAATTTACACTCGAGAATCCGCCCGCACCAAATCTGGATGAACAGGGAACGCGGACGGCAGAAAATAATCAAAGCACGAGTAAGAAGCATAAAAAGCTT
>JAUNQQ010000023.1:0-2031 GCA_030536095.1 Candidatus Saccharimonadota bacterium | reverse complement strand
TAAGCCCATCATCTACCTCTATCCCGAAAAAGAAACGGAAGTATCAGTCCGTCTCGGCGCGCCAGAAAAACTCACTTCCAGCTATCCAAAGTACGCCGACGGCTGGAATGTAATCGCCTATCCCGATGGAACCCTAATTGATAAATCTACCGGCAATAAACTCTATTCTCTCTATTGGGAAGGTCAGGATAGTACTCGTGATTTTAATCGAACCACCGGCTTTATAGTACGCGGCACGGACACAATCAAATTCCTAGAAGAAAAGCTAGACATTTTAGGACTAAATTATAAAGAGCGGGAAGAATTTATTGTTTACTGGCTACCAAAGCTTGAGGCGAATAAATATAATTATATCTATTTTGAGACAAAAGAAGAAATTGATACGGAAATGCCACTTGATTTTTCTGTTCAGCCAGATACAATTATTCGAATCAGAATGGCTTTCGAAGGATTAGATGAATATAAGGAGGTAGAAGAACAATCACTAACCCCAGCCCCAGAACGAAAGGGTTTCACTGTCGTCGAATGGGGCGGAACCGATTTATCTGAATAATAAATATAGTCAATGTAAAAATAGTTGTATAATACTAGTAGATAACGAAGGAGAATTTATGCCACGACCACGCAGCAAAACAGATTTACTAACAGCCGGCGAAGAATATTACACTAAATTAATTGAAATGGCCGACGGAATGAGCGAGCGGGAAATGAATACCGAATTCGATTTTTCCGGCGATGAAAAAAAGAAAGAGCGCCACTGGGGTCGCGATAAAAACCTCCGTGATATCTGGATTCATCTCTACGAATGGCATCATATGCTTCTGGAATTTGTTGATAAAAATCTAAATCATGGTGAAGAAGCGCCATTTCTGCCCGCGCCTTACACCTGGAAAACTTATGGCGATATGAATGTTGAGTATTGGCAAAAACATCAAAACACTTCACTGGCGGATGCTCGTAAAATGTTTGAAAAATCACACAAAGACGTGATGAAACTGGCCGAAAGTCTGAGTGAAGAACAACTATTTACCAAAGGTTTATATCCTTGGGTTGGCGGCTCAGTTCTTGGTTCTTATTTTGTTAGCTGTCTTTCCTCGCATTACGACTGGGCGATGAAAAAGCTCAAGGCACATAAGAAGAATTGTGAGCAGTAGTATGACTTTTGATTTCAAAAAGGAATACAAAGAATATTATTTACCGAAGAATCAGCCGAGCATTATTAATGTGCCAAAGTTGAATTATCTCGCCGTTAGAGGTAAGGGCGATCCTAACGAAGAAAATGGTGATTATCAGAATACGCTCGGCTTGTTATATGGTATAGCTTATACTCTAAAGATGAGTTACAAAAGCGATTATAAAATTAACGGATTTTTTAAGTATGTTGTCCCGCCCCTGGAAGGTTTTTGGTGGCAGGATGGAATAAAAGGTATGGATTATCATCATAAAGACCAGCTCAATTTTATTTCCCTTATTCGCCTGCCGAATTTTATCACAAAAGCTGATTTTGATTGGGCTGTGTCTGTGGCTACCGAGAAAAAGAAGAAAGATTTTTCCAGAGTAGAATTTCTGACCTACGAAGAAGGTTTATGTGTCCAGTGCCTACATATCGGTAGTTATGATGACGAGCTGGCAACTGTTGATTTAATGCATAAGTTTATCGCGGAAAATAGTTATGCGCTCGACATAACGGGTGATAGGTACCATCACGAAATCTATCTAAGCGACCCCAGAAAATGCGACGCAGTAAAGCTTAAAACCGTAATAAGACATCCCGTTAAAAAGGTATAATATGTCCAGCACAAAAGCATTTCGCGATTTTATTTTAGAGCAATTATCGGAGGTTTCAGACATCACCTGTCGACCAATGATGGGTGAATTTCTATTATACTCTAATGGAGTTTTATTTGGTGGAATTTATGACGATCGTCTGCTTGTAAAGATTACTTCAGGAAATAAACAGTATGAAATGTCAATAGAAATACCCTATCCTGGCGCAAAGCCAATGTTTCTAGTTGAGGATATTGATAATAG
>JAUNQQ010000022.1:7521-12244 GCA_030536095.1 Candidatus Saccharimonadota bacterium | reverse complement strand
CGATACTCTAAATCTCGCAAAATATTCATAAAATACATAAAAGCATCAAACGGCGAATCGTATGCCGAAAAATACGCATGCACATCCCCATCATTCCAATATTTCGTACACATATAATACGCATGGTCGGATGTCGTTAATCGTCGAAAATCCTCAATCAGCTTCGCATCCTTTGTCGCTAAAATCCTCTCCCGCATCTCATATAGCCCTTCCATCGCTTCCCGCTGCATATCATTACTCATCCACGCCGACAAATCCCGCTCCGTATCCGCCCAAGTCACTGTCGTCGGCATCGAAATCTCATCCGCCGGCTCTTCTGAGTCTGCCGCCTCACTCACTGTCAAAAACTGATTATCATACACGGCCAGCCACTTATAAACCAAATCCTCAAAAAACTTAAAAATTCCCGTATCTTCCCACTGATGCTCCCCAAAGGTCTCAAAATCCATAAATAGATTTATCAGATTTCCGCGCAGGCAATCCATATTCAGCCAATTCTGATATTTATCCACGGTTAGCGGCCATTCGCTCCAGCCTCGATTCGAAAATCGAAATGCAATATCATCGCTCAGTCGATAATTTTTTAATAACAATCTCGTCTTCGAAGCTCCCAGTGGTCGATAAACATGATTCGGACTGCGCCAATCTAAGACCCGATCCCAACCTTCCGCCAACACCACTTTATAACCATGCTCATCACACCATTTTCCCAGCTCATCATTATACGCTAGCTCCGTATTTCGAAATGCCGCCGGCTTTACACCAAACTTCTCCTGAATCTTTCGCTCGTGCTGCCTTACCTGTTCCTCAAATTCCTCTCGATTATAGAAAAAACTCATCGAATGATAATATGTCTCTGCCACAATCTCGCATCGCCCAGTTTCAACCATCCGTTTAATCTGCTGAATCAGCTCCGGTGCCCATAATTCCGCCTGGTCTAACCATGTCCCTGTAATTGACAATGAAACCTTAAATCCCGCATAATTATTCAAACTTTTTTCCAGAATATTCAGCATCGGCCGATATGATTTCTTCGCTACCTTCTCAAAAATCCGCTGGTTATTTTGTTTATCGTAATAATCTATCTCATCCCAATAACAATGGTCATGTGCCACATCAAAAATCGAATACCGCTCAAACCGCCACGGCTGATGTAAATGCAAATACAGACAAATCGCTCTCATCTTAGTCTCCTCCAAGCCATTACCATTATTTCTTCCATCCTACCTCGCTTTTCCTACTTCATTATACACCCGTACAATTTTTTCCGCAACATCATCCCACGAAATCCTCCGATACTCCCGCGAAATTCCATTACGCAAAGTTTTTCTCAATCCCTCACTCTTTGAAATTGCTACAATCGCATCTGCCAATTTATCTTCATCCCAAAAATCATAAGTCATACAACTTCGGAGAATTTCCGCCACGCCTGACTGTTTTGTTAGAATCAACACGTCACCATGGTGCGCCGCCTCCAGCGCCGTTAACCCAAACGGCTCCGAAATCGAACTCATAATAAATATATCCGACACCGCGTAAATATCACGCAACTGCTTCCCCCTGATAAATCCCGTAAAAATCACATTTTTTGAAATCCCGAGCCGCGCACTTTCCGCCATCAGCTCCTCCTTCTGTTCGCCATCTCCCGCGAACAAAAACATCAACTTCGGATTTTTAGAAATCGCCCTTCTCGCTGCCCGCATCATATTCATCAGCCCCTTCTGCACCGTGAATCTCCCGACTGTTGAAACCACTGTCCAGCCATCCTTCTTTAGTTCCTCCAGATATTTATAATTTCGCGCATCAAAAGAATACGCCTGTCGGATAAAATCCTCGTCCAGTGAATTATAGACCACATCAATCTTATCTAACGGAATGTCATACTTATTATGAATAATATTCTTTGTCGCATCAGATACTGCTAAAATCTTATCTGCAACCTGAAGACTTTCGCGCTCAATTTCGTGTACGACCGGATTTCCGCCATTCATACCACTCCGGTCAAACTCTGTCGCATGTACTTGTGCTACTAGTGGAATGCCATAATTCTTCTTTGCTAAAACTCCCGCTTCAAAAGTTAACCAATCATGCGCATGTACTACCTCTGGTTTAAATTCCATCAGATACTCATCAACAAACTGACAATAACTTTCCTGAACCGCTCGAATACTCAGCGTTTTCTGGTCATCAATCGTTGGGATAATTTCTTTCTCAAGATACTTCGTATCATACGCGCCAAACCCATACTTAAACAGCGGATCAAGTTTCATTGCCGACAACACATTCATAAACTGAATATCCGGATGCTCCGCAGAATAAGGCACCACAAAATCAATCTCCGCCCCCTGTTTTGCCAGCGCTCTCGCTAGATTTATGCAGGCCACACCCAACCCTCCGCTATTATGCGGCGGCAACTCCCAACCTAGCATCAAAATCTTCACGCTATCATTTCCTCCGATTTCTCTAAATAAGCCATCTAATAACTATTATAGCACAATCGTTTTAAAAACAATATATTTTTCTGGAGTTTTTTAAAATAATATGATAAAATACAAGCAGGGAAGGGGTGTAGCTCAGTTGGTAGAGCAACGGTCTCCAAAACCGTGTGTCGTGAGTTCAAGTCTTGCCACCCCTGCCATTCAAGATTAAATTATAATAAAATCTCCCATAATGTTTTATGGATTTTTTGAATCGGGTTCATGCCAGAATTTCTTCTTCTTGGTAATCTAATCAGATTTGAATATTGGAAAATCACAGCAGTCGCAGCGCTTTTTCGGGGTCAGCCCAAAGGGCGAATGAGGAAAAAGCCTGACCGAATGCTGTGATTTTTACAATAATTCAAGTCTTGCCAAGAAGAAGAAATCTTGGCGCGAACCCTTGCAATCTGAAAAAAACTGTGCTATACTGGAAACATTATGGAAGGTAATAGGTCAACATCACGTGCCATTCTGGTTTTTGGAGCGCCAGCCAGTGGAAAAACCACGTTCTGCGAGAAGTTCTCGCGCCAATTTCGGGCGCCGTATTATAATCTGATCGAGCTGGAAAGTGATCATAATTTTTCCCGTAAAAAAATGATGGTGATTCTCGATCTTATTGCTCAGACTGGGCAGAATATCATTATCGAAGGCGGTCTTGATACTGAAGCTGAGCGCGAGGAACTGAAGCGTCTTTTTCGCGCCCGCGGCTATACCCCGTCTCTTGTCTGGATTCAGACTGACGTTAATACAATTAAGGCTCGCCTAAAGACCCGTTTGAAGTCGGTCGCCCGCGCTAAAGAAGAATACGATAAAAAAATCGCGCTTCTCGAGGCTCCCGCCGAGCAAGAAAAACCCATTGTTCTCTCCGGGAAGCACACTTTCGAGACGCAGCTAACACAGGTCTTATCTCAGCTTGCTAGTTAATGACAAAGAGTTTGGCGAGGTAATTATTCGAAAAAGCGCTCTTAGCCGGAACGTTAAGTTTTCAGTTTCTACTTCTGGCCGACTACAGATGTCGGTTCCAAAATACACTAGTGTATTTCTCGCAAAGCGTTTCCTAAATACCAATCGTGCCGCAATACGCGAAAAATTACCTCTTAAAGATCCCGCTTCTCAGCGCGCTCGCGACCAAAAGAAAAAGCTCCTCATGAAACAGGCGAAGGATTTTCTCCCCTATCGCTTGGATTATTTTGCAAAACTCTATGGTTATCATTATGACCGACTTCGTTTTTCTCACGCCAATACGCGCTGGGGTTCCTGCTCTAGTAATGGCACAATTTCTCTCAATATCGGTCTAATGAATCTTCCTGAAAAGCTCCGCGACTATGTTCTAATTCACGAACTTGCTCACCTAAATCACATGGACCATTCTAAAGCCTTCTGGGCAGAAGTTGGTAGCCATGACAAAAATTATCGTGACCATCGTCGTCGCCTAAAAGGCTACTCCCCTAGCGTGTAATATAAACCACCCTTGACTTTTTAGACAATATATGATACAATAACAGTGTATTCTAATTGGGATATCTGGAGGTAACTCCAGATATTTTTTGTATGAAATATTTTGACCGCATCAATATTTTTACGAGCAGGCTCCAGTCTCGCCATAGCAACAGACCCTCTCGCTTCTGCGCAATGATTAATCCACTCGCCATTCTTTTTGTGTTTATTCTAGGTCTTAGCCGCCCACATCTCATCCTAGATTATTCTAGTTTTACGCTAGAAACAAAAACATTTGTCAATAGGGAATTATCTAAAATTTCCGTTAATCGCCCTAAGTCTCCGGTTATTAGTTTAGCTGTTTCAGTTTCCAATTCAACAGCTAAGTCAGCGACTTCCGCCACAAAAGCAACCATAAAAACCACCGAAAAACCCACCACGAATAATTCCACCCTAAAAAACTCTATCTCCTTCTCTGGTCGCACAATCGAAATATTTTACAGTTCAGACACCAAAATCGACTCTGGCTCACGCGTCGGATTTTACGGCTCCGGCTTTCTCTATGGCCACAACTCTTCCGCCGTCTTTGGCTCGCTCGGCTCCGTCCAGAATTTTTCAGTCACCTTAAATGGCGTTACTAAAAACTATCAGGTCGTAAACCGCGTCACCCTCCCAAAAACTTGCGCCAATTCCACAGAATGCGCCCAAAAATATATGAAACCTTTTACGAGTACCCGCTCCTATCGCGGAAAAACTTACGACCTAATTCTCATGACTTGCGCCGGCACTCCTACCGGCCCCGGCGATGC
>JAUNQQ010000022.1:0-7421 GCA_030536095.1 Candidatus Saccharimonadota bacterium | reverse complement strand
CTAAAACAAATAGTAATATTACGCAATTAAATTTCCATTAAAAACGTTTTTCTAGGGATGAAATTTGAGGATATAGTGAAGCACAGAGGATGGCTGGGCTTAATGCCCTGCCTCCGAACACTGGAGCCACAGACGAAAAAGTTGTCCTAAAAAGTGTTTTACAGTTTCTGTACTTGGAGTGCATCCAATTCCACCGGCGTTTCCCGCCCAAACATCGACACCATCACCTTCAGCTTCCCCTTCGTCGCATCAACTTCTGCTACCGCCCCATCAAACCCCTTAAACGGCCCGTCCGTAATCGAAACGACTTCCCCAATCTCATAATTAATACTAAACTTCGGATCCTCCACCCCCATCCGCTTCTTAATTTTCGTAATCTCCTTCTCCGAAACCGGTGTTGGCTGCGTCCCATTCCCGATAAATCCCGTCACTCCTGGCGTATTTCGTACAATATACCACGTCTCATCCGACAATTTCATATCCACCAAGACATACCCCTGAAAAATCTTCCGGTCTACCACCTTTCGCTTGCCGTTTTTAATCTCAATCTGCTTCTCTTTCGGAACAATCGCCTCAAAAATCTTCCCCTTCATTTCCTCCCCGCCAACCCGCTGATTTATAGAATCGGCGACCTTGTCCTCATGCCCCGCATAAGTCGAAACCGCGTACCACGCCCTTGTTCCATCATAACGATTTACTGCCATATTTTTCTCCTTATTTTCCTATTATAAAATTAAATAGCCACGTAAACAGCGCATCTAGTCCCATCACCACCACCATCAAAATCATCACATATACTAAAATCGCAAAAAACATCTTCCAAGTCATCTTTCGCGACGGCCATCGCACCTGCCGAAGCTCAATCCACGAATCATGAATATATCTCCCTAGCGCCGCAAACGGCATAATAATCAATCTCGGCAAAAACAACAAAACCTTCTTCCATTTTGGCTCATTCTTTCGCTTCTCAATTCTCTCTAGCCGCTTCTTTTCTCGCTCTTTCTGTTTCGCCGCTTTCTTGTCCTGTCTCCGCTTTTTTACAAGCGCTTTTTTGTCAACATTTTTACCAGAAACTTTCACTACATTTTCGCTAGACTTTTTTGCGGACACCTCTGTCACGGTCTCTTTCTTACTAGATTTCTCCCCACTCGAAACCCGCGCCACTACTCGCGCGTCTTTATTCTTTTCTGGTTCTCTGTCTTTCGACTTAATTCTTGTTACTTTCGGCATAACATCTCCTATAAAAAATCAGTCTAACGACTTATGTCAAGTATAGCACATTCCTGCCCCTTTTTCAATACCCTTTTCACTCATTTTTTAATTCATAAAAATGGGAGCGCCTTTCACGCTCCCGTAAAGAAACTGCCGATTAAATTTTACCTTCCGCGCTTAATTCTCTCGACCCAATCGGTCCCATAAAGGCTCTTTAGCGAGCATTCGGTATTGTAATCGAGTGTGACTGGGCCATTCTGGCGCTCAAGCTCGCGCTTAAGCTGATCATAACCCGTCCGACTGACGTCTGTACTAGCATGGTAATTCCCGCGTGCGTCACGATATCCCGGCATTTCTTCCACCCCCCTCTAAAAGGTACAACTCTAACAATTCCCCCTAATTATACCAGAAAAATATATTTTGTCAATACTATTCTGCGCAGATAACCCGATTTTCGTCAAAGATGGTAAAATGTAATGCTCTGCTACCCTCCCAATATTCCCTCAACAAACTCCCTAATTCTCGGCATCCCCGCCCCCGCCTCACTCTCAACAAACACCTCCGGCCGTTCCATAAAGCTTAAATCTCGAATCATCTGATAAACGTTCGTTGCTAACTTTACTAACTCGGCTTCATCCTCCTGATTAAACTCATATTCCGCATCCCAAATCTTCCCCTCTGCATCCGGCATCACAAACAGAATATGTCCCCTTCTTACCTTATAATTTGCATAACTTCGCGAATTATTAACCAATAATTTATAAAATCCCAATTGTAGTCTATAGGCATAATACTTTGGATCTGAATTCCACTTCGCCCACTTCTTCCCAGTCTTTGCCCCGCTCGCTCGCCCCGTCTTAAAATCATAAATCTCAATCTCCTTCGTTGCCTCGTCAATCTTCAAATGGTCAATTACACCATTCATCCGCATCTCCCCAATCGTCGGTTGCTCAATCCCAAGATTAACTTCCGCCTTCCCGCTTCGAATTATCTCGCCAAATTGCTTTAGGACCGCCTTTAGCGCCTCCGCCCCCTTCTCCTTCACCTCCTGAATTTCCCGTGCGAGAAGCGGTAGTGTTTCGGCCTGACGCTCTAGCATCTCCACTACCTCTCCCTCTGAAATCCTCGCCGTCGTCACCTGTTCTAATGCTGCGTGCATTAAATTCCCCATGGCAAGCTGTTTTGTTAGCGGCTCCCCAGGAATCCCAAGTAATCTCGACTTATAAAACTCCACCGGACCCGCGTCTCGAATATTAATAAATGATGTTAAGTCAGACGCGCTCAACCGATAATTTTTCACTTTCTCGCGTAAAATCTCCATCAGCTCTGGCTTCGGCTCCATAAATTCCGCCATCCATCCACTCGCTATTTCCTCTGGAATTTCGCTCAAAAACTCATTTTCGTCCAGATGAACCTGCACTTCTCTCCCGATTAGCGGCGAATTTATCTTTCCGTCACCGTCTATAAACTCTTTAAGATAATCCAGTCTCCCATGCGATTTCCCCGAAAAATCCGTCTGTGCATTCGAAATTATCAGCCCTACCTTCGCCCGCGTGACCGCCACGAAAAACAACCTCAGCCTCTCATCATCCGTCGCCCCCGTATGTCTAATCTGTATCAGATTCTTCGGAAGACTCAATAAATTATTATTTCCCTTCGAATTGCCCCAGGCATAATCATCCGTCGAAACAATAAACACGTGCCGAAATTCCAGTCCCTTCGACTTGTGTGCAGTTAACAATTTCACTGCATTCTCCGAATCTCGATACGGCGAAGTAGAGACAATCATTGCTCCCGCCGCCTCATAGTCCTCCAAAAACTCCAATAAATCTTCTATCTTTAGCGCCCGATCTTCTCTAATCCGCTCTTTCAGTTTCGCCCGCACCACTCCGAGCTTCGCATAAAAATCAAACTTCGAAAAATCATCCGTCTTTTCGGTATAATATTCCAAAAACGGCGACCGAAATTCATTTTCTCCCTCATTCACCGTTTCGCCTAGTAACTCATTCAATAAAATCTCCAGCGGCTTTTCTCGCGATTGAATAGCCTCCTCTGCCAAGAAATTCAGTACCCGATAAATCCGCGTCCCCTCTTTCGCCGAAGAAATATAATCCATCACTGTCCGTTTTTCTCGATCTCTCTGGCAAAACCTCAGAATTTCCATCGCCGGAATTTGGAAAAACTCTAGGCCTAGCACCTCACTCAATTTTCGTATATCCGCCTCCCCTTCGCGCAGCTCATAAACAAATTTTGCCATTAGCATCAGCTCCGCAACTCGCTTATCTTCCAAGACATTTTCCCGCTTTTCATAATCAATCTCAATCCCCTTCGCCTTCAGGAAGGGAATCATCGGAATAAGATACTTATGCTTCGGCGCAATTACCGCAATTTCCTTCGCCTCCTCGCCCGCCTCCAGTAGCTTCTGAATTCTTCTCGCCACAAATTCATATTCCATCTCACTTGTCAAAAACTCTTCCCGTGCTACCTCTACGCTCTCCGCCAGTATTTTTTCATTCTTCGCCGTCAACTTTTTCAGGATATTTCTATTTCTCGCAAAGCTGCCCTCAACCTGCTCCGCTATCTTGTGTGAAAAGTCCAAAATCTTCGCCGTGCTTCGATAATTTTCTGTCAGCATTACTACTTTCGCCTGATAATGCGCCTGAAATTCCAATAAATTCGACGCATTCGCCCCCTGAAACTCAAAAATCGCCTGATCGTCATCGCCTACCGCCATCACTACCGGATCTTCATAATCCGTCAGCTGATAAACAATCTCCACCTCGCTCGGATTCGTATCCTGAAATTCATCCAATAAGATATACTGAAATCTCTCCGACAGTGTCGCCCGAAATCCATCATCTTCTCTAAGTAATCGAATCGCCTCCTCAATCATATCCGAAAAGTCATACAATCCATTTTCCTCAAGATACTGATTGTATTTCTCCATAATCCCCGCCAAACTAACCAGCTTTTTATTTGCAATTAGATTTTTCAGCCGATATTTTCCATCTCCACCAACTTCCAAATTATGATCTTTCCATGCCGACAGCACCTTCACTGATGGCTTCTCCATTTCTCTCCCCTCCTGAATTGCTTCATTTAGTTCTAACAGAACCGCATTCACCTCCCGCTCGATCTTCCCTCGAATCTTATCCACTTTCATATATTTTGCCAAAATCTCCGCAATCGGCCGATAAACCTGCTCTACCGCATCATTGAATTTCATCCTCTGCACCAAAAATTGCAACGGCTCCTGAATTTCCTCATTGACTTTCTCACTCACCCGTAAATTATCTTCCGCAATTATCCTGAGATCCTCCGCGCTCAGCCCCGCCGTTTTTGCCGACCCAATCGTATCAATAATATCCCGAATTTTATCACCTTTGAGAATATCTGTCCCCGGCAATTCATCCTGAATTTTCTTCACGATTTTATATTGCGCCACCTCATCAATTGCCGCATCATAACGCTTCGTCATCTCTGTCGCGTAATTCCGATACATCCCCAAAATCTCCGCTCCAAAAGCATGATAAGTATGAATATTCACCTTCGTCGCTGCCTCCCGCACCATTGACTTCAGCCGGTCGCGCATATTCTGCGCCCCACTTTCCGTAAAAGTCAGACAAAGAATATTTTCCGGGTTTGTATCGGTTTCCTCCAAAATAAATTTCACCTTACTTGATAATAGCTGTGTTTTTCCCGTCCCCGGCCCAGCCAATACTAATAACGGCCCACTCAGATATTCTACCGCCTCTTTTTGCTTCTCATTCAATGGCATTTTTTACCTCCTTTATTATCTCCTTAAAAATCCGCGCCGTCCCCGGAATGCACACCTTAGAAAACTCTTCACTACAAATCGCACTCACCCCCTCCACTGTATTATCTGTAATAAATTTCTTCACCTGTCCCTTTTCGCGCAGTAATTGACCAAACTGAAAATTCCGCGACTCCTCCGAACAGGTCAAAATTACATCCGCCATCCCACACGACAATTTCGCCGTCCCCGGATCTGCCCCATTCTCAAATAAAATATCCTCCATCTCGTGAAAAATTTTCTTCAGTTCATCCTCCGGTTTTCCCGGCTCTTTCCACCCCATATAAATAGAAAAAATATTTTTTAGGCTTCCACACATTGAAATTCCCAGTCTATCTCGCGTATATTCCACGCGCAAATATTCCGTCGAAAATAATTTTTCACACAAATGCGACGACGCAGTCAGTATTACTTCATTTCCAAATCTCGGCTCACAATTTATAATATCTTCCGCAAAAGCCGCCCCGCCAATCACCGAATATTCCGAAAATTTCTGAAACTTCTCCTCACTCCAAAATCCCTTTGACGCTAAAATAAACGGTAAATTCTCCGGTAATTTCGCCAAAATATCTTTCACCGTCTCTGATGGCGCCACAAACAAAACTGCTTCCGCTTTTTTTAACCCACCTTCCAGCGAATTTTCCGGAAAAACTATCGGGTCATAATAATAAACTGTATTCTCATTTTCTTCCAGCACCCCACCGAGCGCCTTCCCAAATCTTCCTGCACCAATTACCAACACTTTCATTTTTCTATTATATCACCTCCGTTCCAAAACCACTAAATTTTCAATATGTACCGTTTTCGGGAAGAAATTAAATGGTTGAATTTTTACAATTTTATATTTTGCCAGTAACCGCTCAATATCTCTTACCTGCGTTGCTGGATTACAAGACAGATAAATAATCCGCCCCGGCACAACTTCATTTAACCTTGCAATTAACTTTTCATCACATCCCGCCCTCGGCGGATCCAAAATCACCGTCTGCTCCATCCTTACAAAATCTGTCACTTCTTCTGCTCGCGCCAAAACCGCCTCCGCCCCCGAAAATTCCGCCACATTCTCCACCATTTCTGCATAGGCATTTTTATCAACTTCTACTAATTTTACTTTATTTTTTGCTACCGACAATCCAATCGTCCCCACTCCCGCGTAAAGATCTAGAACTTCTTCCTCGCCAATATACTGAGAAATCTCCAAAAGCGCCATCTCATAAACCGGCAAATTCACCTGAAAAAATCCATTCGCCGAATAATAAAATCTCCGACCAAGAATCGTGTCGCTCAGTTTCGAAAAATCCGGGTGTGACTTTCTTTTTTCAAAAATCCCACCAGAAATTTCCCCGTTTTGGTTGCATCTTAACATTAGCGACTGATATTTCCGCGAATCCTCTCCGCGTGCATTCATTTCCGCCAAAATCTCCTGCGCTCGCACAAAAATCTCTTTCCGCTCAATACTCGATTTCTCCACGATTATTTTCTGATGACTCCCACGCCGATGAAACGCTAGTGAATTTTGCCCCGTTTCTATATCATACCAAAACGAGTATTCCATCTTATTCCGATAATAAAATTCATTTCCATCCGTCTTTAGCGGCAGAATCTCCGGCGTCTCAATTTTTCGAAATAACTCTCGAATCATCTCCTCTTTCAGAGAAAGCTCTGTCCTATAATTCATCATCTGAAACGGCGAAGTCGAAAGATAGCATTCATCTTGCGGCATAACTCGTTCCTCCGCCTTTTCTAAAAACTCCGTTGCCACACCCTCAATATAATGCGTTTTTTCCTTTGTTACTAAAAATTCCGCCACCACCTCCCCTGGTAATGTGTTAAAAAGCATTACCTTTTTCCCGGCCATATTTTCACCCAAACCCATTCCACCCGGAATAATTTTTCCAATCCGAATCGTCTCTCTAATTAGTCGCTCCTTTTTCTCTCGTCTCACTACGCCTCACTAATTTGACTTCTCTCTAAGTTCCCGAATATTCGGGTATTCATCTACTAATACCTTGATAATCCCCGCTACTGGAATTGACACAATCGCCCCAATCAGTCCAAACATATACATACCAAACGTCACCGAAAGCATAATCACTAGTGTTGGTAAATTCAGCGAGCTACTCTGTATCTTTGGTGAAATTGCGTTATTCTCAATCTGTTGATAAATCACATAAACTACTAAAAATATCAATCCCGCAAAAGGATTCTGAAAAACCACTAGCAAAGAGTTTAAGATTGTTGCAACCACCGGCCCCACCATCGGAATTAGAATTAGCATCATCGAAATTAACGCCAGCGGAAACGCTATTCCCGTATTAAAGTTAAAGACTAAGCTTAAAATCGCCGTCAAAATAAACACAAAAACCGCATCAATCAGCGCCACCATCACCTGTCC
>JAUNQQ010000066.1 GCA_030536095.1 Candidatus Saccharimonadota bacterium | reverse complement strand
GAAAACCAGACTGAATGCTGTAATTTTTACAATAATTCAAGTCCTCGCCGAAAAGGTAAAGATTTTGTCAGTGCAAAACTATCAAACCTAAAACAGCCTAATCGTATTAAACGGGAACAGCCTAAATGCCACCGGCCCAATCACCCGACAATAGGGAACTGTTCCGAGCCCATACCGCGAATCAAACGAATGAGGATTTCCATTATCTGAATTTGTCCGATTATCACCCATTACGAACAACTCCCCCTCCGCCACCGTCATATCCACCTCCCCCGTCGTCCCCGTCTTCGGCCCATCCGTCCCCGACTTCCGCGTCGCTTCATCTGGGTCAAAACCATCCGGATGTTCATCATTATAAACTCTCACCTCTCCATTTTTCACCGTCACCCTCTCCCCCGGAAACGCAATCACTCGCTTAATAATATACTGGTCACTCACTCCCGACTGCACCGAGCAAGTCAGCGGCCCGTCCGCCGGCCCATTCACAAACACAATCACCTGCCCCCGCTCCGGAACATATTCCTGTCCCATAAAATGCGCCGCGCTCACCGCCATCCGATTAACGATAATCCGGTCGCCATCGTGCATCGTATTCTCCATCGACCCACCCACAACATTATAAGATCTAAACACCAACGCATTTAGCGCCAATGTCCCCACCACCACACAAACTACAAATAATACTAAACTCAACACATCCTGCAATAACGGATGTTTTTGAAAAAATTTTACCTTCGCTTCCATAACTCCCATTTTACCACAACTTTTTTATTTTTTCAAAAAACATAACAATTTTCCAAAAAACATTTTCTGTGCTATTATTATATTATCATGCTATACTTCGGTCCCTAGCATAGATTATCCATAGCTTTGGGCATCGTCATTTATACCCTTAGCCACGAGCCGTATTATTAGGCTCACATAAATGACTCCACTAAAAACTAATCAGTTAAGGAGTTACTTATGAAAAATAATAATAACATTAACAAAGAGCGAGTCGAAGTCATGGCGCTTTTCGGCTACGAAATGACGCCGTGTGAGCCACTCTCGTTTAAACGCATCGGCGATTCTCGAGATTTCGAGGTTACCGATCTGCTCCAGACGACCGTGAAATTTGCCGGCAATGTCGCCGTGCATATCTTCGACGTTATGGTCGGGAAAACTCCCTGCCGGCTCGAGTTTGACGCCAGCCATCTCTACTGGTATCTAACTAAAGCCTAATCGCTCAACCCCGGGCTAAACCTCGGGGTATTTTTTATAAATTATCACATTCCTCACTACCAATCCAGTGCCACACTAACTTTTCCAAAAACCAGAAATCATTTTAATCCAATTTTAATCTTTTTATGGTATAATTTTATTATGTCAGACAAAGTAATTCTACGTAAATCCCGAAACCTCCTCTCGAGCTTTCTCCATGTCCTACTTAATATCCTCCTTGGTGTCGGCTCAGTTTTTATCACCTTCCTTTCTGGCACTTGGATTTTTGGCGTTCTTCTCGTCCTTCTTTCTAAATGGCGAATTTTTGCCGTCCGCCCGCGCTATCTATGGCTAAACATAAAATCCAATCTTGTCGATCTTATCGTCGGAATCAGCTTCGTCCTAATTGCCTATATTTCCGGCACAACTCTCCTCCCGATTCATTTCATCCTTTCCGCCCTCTATACCTTCTGGCTACTTTTCCTGAAGCCTAAGCGTTCCGATTTTGCCACCGAATTTCAGTCTATCGTCGCCGTTTTTCTCGGTACTACCGCCGCCGTGCTCTTAATCGCCAGCTCTACTCCTTGGCTGCTCGAGATTATTATTTTCTTCATCGGCTACTCCGCCATGCGTCATACTCTTATTCAGTCCAGCGACACCGATTTCGCCATTATTCCCGTCATCGTCGGCCTCCTTTCTGCCGAACTAACCTGGGCGCTTTCCCCTTGGCTCATTGTCTATTCTTTTAATTCACTTGGAATTATTATTCCTCAGCTCTCGATTTTACTCACACTCCTAGTTTTCACCTTCAATCGCACCTACCATTCAATCGTAAAACATGACGGCACCCTCAGTTTTTCCGACATCTACGCCCCTGTTATTTTTTGCATCCTAGTAAGTCTCGTGATTTTCTTAGGATTTAGTAAACCAATATTTAATGTATAGGAGGTAATATGACAGCAGAAAACAAGTCCGCAGCCGAACAAGCCACCACGGAATCTAAAACAACCGAAAAAAAATCTTTCCTTGAGGAAGTTTTTCCAAATGTTGAATCGCCAGAAGACGAAAAGCCTAAAAAGGCACCCAATAATTCTTCTCGCCTAATCAGCACAACGCTTCTCGTTATTATGACTATCTGTTCCGTCACTGCGCTCGGTCTTTCGATTTACAACTATCTAAATCCCCGCTCTAATACTATCACTCTCCCCGGTTCCGGTGTCGACGGTAATACCGCTACCTTTGTCGAAGGCTCAATCTCCGAAGTCGCCGCCGCCGTTTCTCCCGCCGTCGTCTCTATTACTACAAAAACCCGTACTCTCGGCTTCTTCGGTCAGAGCCAGACTAGCTCTGCCGCCGGAACCGGTATGATTGTTTCCGCTGATGGCTATATTATTACTAATAAACACGTCATTGACGGCGCCAGTAATATTGAGGTTATTCGAGATAATGGCACTACCTATGACGACATTAATCTCGTCGGTACTGACCCGACCAACGATGTTGCCTACCTAAAAATCAACAACGTTTCCGATCTTCCCACCGTCACTCTCGGCGATTCTAAGACTATTACTGTCGGTCAACAGGTTCTCACTATTGGCAACGCCCTCGGCGTCTTCCAAAACACTGTCGCCGACGGAATTATCAGTGGCGTTGGTCGTAGCCTCACCGCCACCGACGAAAGCTACATGAATTCCGAAACTCTTAGCGATATGATTCAGACCACTGCCGCAATTAACGCCGGAAACTCTGGTGGTCCGCTAATTAACGCTGCCGGCCAGGTAATCGGCATAAATACCGCTACTTCTTCTACTGGCTCAAATCTCGGCTTCGCTATTCCGATTTCCGCCGTAAAAGGTATGCTAAATAATATCATGAAGAACAACAAGGCCGAACGCGCCTTTCTCGGCGCAAGCTACATTAGTATTACTTCTGATGCCGTAAAAGAATATGATCTCCCCGTCAGCGCTGGCGCATACATCTATGCCGGCAATAATTCTTCCGCCGTCGTTAAAGATTCCCCCGCCGCCAAAGCTAGCCTAAAGGATAAAGATATCATTACTAAAATCAACGGCTATGAAGTTGGGAAAGCCGGCACTGTCTCCTCTCTTATTGGCGAATACACCGTCGGAGACACAGTTCAACTTACCATTCTCCGTGATGGCAAGGAGCAAACCCTCACCGCGACATTAGCCGCCTATCCTACTTCTCGTAACAATAACTAAGCTCATCACAAAGGCGCCAATCCGGCGCCTTTTTTGACACACAACAAGCACAAGATTTTTAAGCGCCAAAGAACTGGCGCCCTCACAGATTCTATATAACATTATCCCCTCACAAAGCAAA
>JAUNQQ010000065.1 GCA_030536095.1 Candidatus Saccharimonadota bacterium | reverse complement strand
GGAAATTTAGATTCGCGATCGGCGCATATTGTGATGGAAGAGTTGAAAGAAATTCACGAGGAGGGAAATACGATTATAATGGTGACGCATAATCCGAATTTAACGACGTATGCGACGAGAGTGATAAATATGTTGGACGGGAGGATTGATACGGATATTAAGACGGTGGCGGATGGAGACTTACCACAGCCGGTGTCGGTGAGAATTGGAAAGAGAAAACGAGGGAAAAAGGAGAAAGTTCAGGAAAACTCGGAGGACGAGAATGCTGGAGAAGAAATTATGGTGACAGAGACGGGGAGAGTAGTGGACGGGGAGAAAATGGAGGTGGAGGATTTGGGGAAATTTGATAATTTAGGTGATTTAGGAGAGTCGAAAAAAGCGGAAGAATTGAAGGAGTCAAAGAGTGAGAATGAGCCGAAGGAGTCGGGAGAAGTGAAGGAGACGGAAGATTCTGGTGAGGCAAAAAAGAAAGAGAAGAAAAAGGAGAAGGCGTAATGGCGATGCTGGTGCGGACACATTATCGATTGGCATATGATTCGATTCGACAGAATAAAGCGCGGAGTTTTTTGACATGTCTGGGAATTGCGATTGGAGTGGCGGCGATAATTTTGATTTTGTCACTGATGGGAAGTATAAGAAAAATTATTAGTGAGCAAGTAGCGGAGGTGGGGGAGAATCTGATTGTAGTGCGGCCGGCGATGGTGAAAAATGAGGTGGATAGTATTGTGGATGAATTGACGGTGGCGGATCAGTATTTGTCGAGTAATTTGACGACAAAAGATGTGGAGGTGGTGAAGAAGATTTCGGGAGTGAAGGCGGTGGCGCCGATTTCAAAAAATGTACTAACATTGGAGGCGGAGCGGAAGGATGATGAGGGGAAAAATTGGACGAATCGGGTGGAATCGGGATTGGTAGTAGGGACAATGGAGGGAATGGCAGAAGTGGGAAACTTAGTATTGGATAGAGGAGCGTTTTTGAATGACGAGACGGCGGGGTTGCCGGAAAATGGACAGATGCCGACGGCGGTAGTAGGGCGAGATATGTCGCTAAAATTATTTGGAACAACAGAGGCGGTGGGGAAGATATTTACGATGAAGGGGCGGAAATTTTTAATAACGGGAGTGTTGGCGAAGGTCGATAATCCGGTGAGTTTTTATAATGTGGACTTTGATTCGGCGATGATGGTTGAGCCGAAGACGCTGGAGGATTTAGAGGTGAATTTACAGATTCAAAAGATAATTGTAAAGGTGGGAACGGTGAGTGAGGTGGGAACAGTGAGCGATGAAATTACTAAGAAATTTAAGGAGGGGAGGGGGGGAGATGAGAATTTTTCAGTGGAGAGTGGGGAAGATATTTCGCATCCAGCGCGGTCGTTGTTTAATGTGGTGACGGGAATGTTAACTTTGGTGGCGGGGGTGTCATTGGTAGTGGGGGGGATTGGGGTGATGAATATTATGTTGGTAAGCGTAGCGGAGAGGACACGAGAGATTGGAATTCGGAAAGCGGTGGGGGCAAATGGAATGCAGATTGTGATGCAGTTCTTGTTTGAATCGTTGATTTTGTCGGTGATAGGAGGAGTGTTGGGGCTGGGACTGGGGTACTTAGCGGCGTTTTTAGTGAGCGTAGTGACGCCGTTTGCGCCGTATATTGATATGGATATTTTGGTGATAACGTTGGCGACGTCGGTGGGAATTGGGGTGTTGTTTGGGAGTTATCCGGCGGTGAAGGCGGGGAGGAAGAATCCGATAGAAAGCCTGAGATATTATCGTTAGGAATTGTTTTAGCCTGATTATAAGCAAAACACTATTGCAGAAAAAGAGAATATGAGTTATAATGAGGTGGAAAAAGTGAGGTAATTTATGGGTAACAATGATGTTATTGGGGGGGTAGTTCGGGGGATTATGAAGCGGAGGGGGGTTTCTGATGAAAAAGTAGAGAATGAGATGAGAGAAGAGCTAAATAGTGAGATTGCGGTGGCGGTAATGTCGGAGTTATCGGACGAAGAGATGGATGAAATTGAAAAGAATGAAATGAGCGATGAGGAGGTGGTGAAGTTTGTAGAAGAGAGAGTAAAAAACAGGGGTGAAATTGCGAAGAGAGTGATTGATGACTATGTAAAAAATAATTTAGGGAGGAAATAAGAATGAAAGATTTAAATAAGGTAGGGGTTGATGGAGAGTATCTTGTTGGCTCAGAGACAAAAAAGAAATTAGGTGAAGCAGCGAAGAAGGCAGCGGATTTTTCGTATATTGCGACTGGCGAAGGAATAAAATTAAGGGATAATCCGGCGGCATTAGCTGGAGTGAAAAAGGAGAGTCGACCGTTTTCGTTTATTGCGACGGGTGAAGGAAGAAGGTTGAGTGATAATCCAGGGGCGTTGGTGAATAGGGTAAAAAC
This sequence comes from Candidatus Saccharimonadota bacterium, assembly GCA_030536095.1. Taxonomy (GTDB): domain Bacteria; phylum Patescibacteriota; class Saccharimonadia; order Saccharimonadales; family Saccharimonadaceae; genus Nanosyncoccus. Next base: position 1,151 of record JAUNQQ010000065.1, on the reverse strand, counting down.
GGAGCAGGGGCGACAGTTTTCGTATATTGCTGTCCCTGGTGGGAAGGGTGAGATGCGGGACGATTTGCAGGTATCGAATGAAGGTGGGAAAGTGGGGGAGGAGACCAAGGCATCAGGGACTAAAGACGAGCCTGTTGAAACTAAGAAAACTGAGCAGAAAGAAAGCATGAAGAATGAAAATGCCTGGGAGATTCGGGGCGAGAAAGGAGAGGCGAGATATGAGGACGGAAAACTTATTTATGAGGATAGAGAGTGTGGTAAGGTTTGGGAGAACGGGAAGGAAGTGTCGAGGGGCGAAAAGGCAGATGAGGTAAAAAAGCCAGAGATAGGGTGGCGAGCTTGGAGTGATGACGGACATTTAAGATATAGATATGAAGATAAAAAAATGGTGTATACCGATGCGAATGGTAGGACTTGGGTGAATGGGGAGGAAAGGAAGAAGGCTGAAGCTGGGGCGAAAAGGACTGAAGAGGATGAGGCGAGAACGGACGAACACGTTTTAGGTGAGGGTAGGACGGTAGTGCAAGAAAGGGAACAGCCAAAGGTATTTGGGGGGGCTTCGGAAGATGGGGAGAAGGCAGGAGGAGTTCTGGGGGAGAGTGGCGTGAGCGTGCCGGAAGGGGTGTCGGAGGAGACTTCAGGAAACGAGATGAAAACTACGACGACTGAGGCGGAAGTTGAGCCGAGTACTGAGACGAAAACGCTGGGGGCTCGAGCAGAAAATCCGGCGATGCGTAGACTGGATAAGAATAGTCGAAAGCTTGAAGCGGCAAAAAGGACTGAAGACATTGGTGAAAAAGTGCGATTATTGAGCGAAATAATGGAAGATATGCCTTGGGATGGAAGGCTTTGGAATATGGCAAATGATATGTTGCGCCAGATTTATGAGCAGGAGGAGGGGGGAGCTTCGGTGGAGGCGGATGAGGTAGAGGTGGAGCCGGAAGACGCGTTGGGAAGTCAGGAAGACGATGATGGTCGAGATGCGGCGATGGAGTCGTTGGAGCCGGAAGACGATGACTTAACAAGAGTGATTGTGGCTCAGAGTGAAGGTGGGGGAGGTGCAATAGAGCGAAGACAGACGATTGGTGAGCGGGCGCGGAATTGGGTGAGGAGGCATCCGAAAATTACTGCGGCGATTGCGGCGGGTGCGG
>JAUNQQ010000064.1 GCA_030536095.1 Candidatus Saccharimonadota bacterium | reverse complement strand
CTAGAAATCGTTTTTACTTTAAATGGCCGAACGCTCTGTCTTTAACCTCTCGATTAATCTCTCCTTCTCCTCAATCCCTCTCCTCGTTTCCTCCACTAATTCCGCCGGCGCTCGATCAACATATCTCGGGTTCATCATTCGCGCATTTAACCCATCCAGCTCCGCCCCCACCGCCAAAATCTTCTCATCCAACTTTTCCCGATATTCCTCCACAACTTCAGGGGGAACATCCAAATAAATCTCCCGATTTGCCACCGGCAATCGCAATCCACTCGGCGCCCCCTCCGCATTCCGAATCGAATCCACATGTGCAAGCTGCGCAACAAGCAGGGAATTATCATCCACCAACGAATCATCCCCAATTATTACGCCATATTTTCTCGCTTTTGTAAATCCACCCGGTAACTCCGCCTGAACCTGCCGAATTGCCGTCACTACCTCAATAATCTTCTCAAAATTCTCCGCCGAAATCGGATCATACTTCATAAACTCCGGCCAAGAAGCAGTAATAATCATCCCATCCGTCCAGCTCAAATTCTGCCAAATTGCCTCCGTCACAAAAGGCGCAAACGGGTGTAAAATCTTCAAAATCGCCTCAAAAGTCACCTTAAGCAGGGAACTATTCTTATAAATCTTCTGACTCTCGAGGAACCAGTCCGCATATTTGTCCCAAACTAAACTCTGCACCGTCTCCACCGCTTCCGCAAACCGAAACTGCTTCATCTGCTTCTCAATCTCCACCAGCGCCTCTGTAATTTCCCGACAAATCCAATCCTCCCCCATGTTCACCGTCGCCACTTCCTGCGTTTCAAAATTCTCATCCACAATTTTCTGTATTAACCGCCCAATATTCCAAATCTTATTACATGTATTCCGCCCTGCCTTCACCGATTCCTCTGAAAACGCCTGATTCATCCCCGCGCCTCGCCCGCGCAAAATCCCCATCCGAAACGCATCCGACCCATATTTAGCCACCAAATCCATCGGATTTATCACATTCCCCTTTGACTTCGACATTTTCTGCCCATGCTCATCCAGTACCAACCCATGCAGATAAACATTCCGAAACGGCACCTCTCCCGTCACATAAACTCCCATCATAATCATCCTCGCCACCCACGCAAACAGAATATCCGCCCCCGTTTCCATTACATCTAGCGGATAGAAAGGATTTTTTCTGGAAATTAACTCTTGATTTTGAAGAGAATGTGCCTTATTCGAGGAAGATGACTGCTTCTGTGCAGGCTCCTCCCAATCGGTACAGACAATCGGCCAATGCGACGAAGAGAACCACGTATCAAACGTATCCTCATCCCGAATATACTTCACCCCATTCACCTCAATCTCCGTCAGATTCACCCTCGTATCAAACACCCATTCCGGCGCTACTTCCCCCGAAACCGAAATCGCCGCCGAAGAAACGTCGCTCGACCCATCATCATCCAAATCCACCTCCGTCGGCGCACCCAAAACTAAATCCGCCCGCCGAAACATCGGAATTGCAATCCCCCACGGAATTTGCCGTGAAATATTCCAATCCTTAAGTCCTCGCAAATAATCAATCAAAACTTTCTTTTTCTGAGCAGGGAAGAACTTAATCTCATCATTCTCAATATGCTCAATCGCCCCCGCCGCCAACTTCGACGTATCTATAAACCATTGCTCCTTCAGCGTCGGCTCAATCACCGCCCCACACTTATAACAATGTCCCACCGCATGCTTAATTTTCTTCTCACCCCTAAGCAGTCCCGCCTTTTTCAACTCCTTCAAAACTTTCTTCCGACACTCCTCCGTCGTCAGCCCATCATATTCCTCCCCACAATTTATCATCCGCCCCTCATCATCAATCACTCGAATTCTCGCCAAATCATGTCTCTCCCCAACCTGAAAATCATCATAATCATGCGCCGGTGTAATCTTCACCGCCCCTGTTCCATATTCCGGATCTGCATGTTCATCATAAATCACCGGAATCGTCCTCCCTGTCAGCGGCAAAACTACCTTCTGTCCCTTCATTCCTTTATATCTCTTATCTTCCGGATTTACCGCCACCGCCGTATCCCCAAACAGCGTCTCCGGCCGCGTCGTCGAAACAATAATTTCCGTCAATTCCTCCACATTCTCAGAATTCCTCTCATCGCCATCCGATTCCAGGGAAGCGTCCAGATGCGATGAAGCGGGAGCACCGGAGTGGGCTGGGCTTTCCGCCCTGCCCGCGAGGAGCGCATCCGCTGAAGAAGCAGATGGATGCTTCCCTGGAATCGGATATGCTATATCCCAAAGATGTCCACTATCTTCCTTATACTCCACCTCAATATCCGCAAACGCCGTCTGATGCTTCGGACAATAATTCACCAACTTCTCCCCCCGATAAACCATCCCATCTTTCCACATTTTCTCAAATGTCTTATAAGTCCTCCGCACCACATTCTCATCCAGCGTAAAAGTCAAATCATTCCACGCACAACTCGCCCCTAGTGCCCGTAGTTGTAACTCCATATTCCCCCTCTGCTCCTGCACAAAATCCCACACATTCGCATATAGCTCATCCCGCGAATACTGGAATCTCGTCTTTCCGTGCTTCTCCAACTCTCTCTCATAAACCACCCAAGTCTCAAATCCCGCATGATCCGCCCCTGGCACATACCAAGTCGCCTCACCTCTCATCCGATGATATCTCGCCATCGCATCTTCCGTCGCAATGGTTAATCCATGTCCGATATGTAAATTTCCATTCGCATTTGGCGGTGGCATTACCAACGAAAATGTCCCGCGCTCCGTCTCTCTCTTGTCCGGCTGAAAAGTCCCCGCCTGCTCCCAAGCCTGATAAATCTCCGCCTCAAACTCCCCCGGCTCATACGCCTTCACAAATTTCTCTTTTGCCATAAAACTCCTAAACTCACTTTTCCTAATTATACCATACTTTCACCCCTTTTCATTCTCATTTTAACACATTTTCCTCTTGACTTTTTTCGCTAAACGTGCTACAATATAAACATTATCCATTGGGAAGATAATAAACTTCCCACGTTCCTCATAGAAAGGGGAATACAGTGGCAAAGGACACTATCCAACTCGTTCACTTCTACTTTTACAAAAAAGGAGAGAATGGTCTCCGCCATTATCTCCTTCCGAAGGACGCCTTCGCCGCCCTTACTGAGGGCAAGACCGTCCTCCTCGGAGGAATAGATACAAACGGACGAGATATAGTCGCCCCTGGCGGAGAGTTCTTGGTCGTTCGCAAGATTGACCAGAATCCCAACACCTCGTTTTACGAGGTAACCATTGACCACCCTTGGTGGACGATGGCAATCTGCCAGGCAGCAGACATTTGCCCGATGGGGACTGGCTGGAAACAGCCATATGACCTACAGCTCCGTCGGAGCGTAGGCGAGTACATCATCGCCTAACCACGATTCCATCCTGACATCCTAGCGGACAGAATCCGCTTCCACGAATCTGAACGCAACCGCTAGGACTGTCATCCCCCTTTTTCCGCCGCCGCGCATCCTGCGCGGCGGCTTTTCTATCTCCTGACTCTCTTGCCATTCTTGACTTTTTCACCTATTCGTTATATAATTCAATAGAGTTGGCAAATTCGTCGCCAAAGTACCGAAAGGAAGATTATGGATACA
>JAUNQQ010000021.1:6501-12501 GCA_030536095.1 Candidatus Saccharimonadota bacterium | reverse complement strand
CCGCCAAGATAGCCTTCGTCTGTCAAAATCCGCTCTATATTTGCCACTGTCGAGCTCAGACTCTTAAACGGCTGTTTCAACACCTTCGTTTCTCCGTTTGCTCGCTTTACATTGCAGATAATTTTTTCCTTTTCAAACTCAAAATGCAGGCTCACTAAAAATTCTCGCCCTCGATAAAGTGCATATTTTCTCGACCCACTTCCCGGATTTGTAATCAAAACCAACTTATTTTCCATTTTTCTCCTTTTTTCTTCCCTTGTATTATATCACACTTTTTCTCATATTATCTAAAAATTACCTAGATTTTTTAAAAAGCTAGAATCTATCTTTTAATAGTAATTAGCAGTCTTGCATTTTGATTGCTAATGCGCTATAATAGAAATACTATGGCGAAACGTGATTATTATGAAGTTTTAGGCGTATCAAAAACTGCTTCTGATGATGAAATTAAGAAGGCATATCGGAAGCTCGCAATAAAATATCACCCCGATAAAAATCCAGGAGATAAGGAAGCGGAGGAAAAATTCAAAGAAGTTTCGGAAGCGCATGAGGTTTTATCGGATAAACAGAAGCGCGCGCGCTATGACCAGTTTGGACACGCCGGAGTAAATGGTGCGGACGCAGCGGGTGGAAATCCATTTGGTGGCTTTGGCGGCTTTTCCGGAAACGGCGCTAGTTATTCCTTCAATATGGACGGTTTTGGCTTTGAAGATATTATCGATTCAATTTTTGGCTTTGGTGGTGCGCGCGGTGGATTTTCTCGGCGCAATATGCGCGGGCGTGACTTATCGACCACTGTTTCGATTAGTTTTAAGGAGGCAGTTTTTGGTACAACCAAAAGCTTAAATATCGACGGAAAAAATATTCGCGTAAAAATCCCCGCAGGGATTGATGATGGCAACACTATTCGTATTCGCGGAAAAGGTGGTGAAGCGCCAGAAAAAGGTGGTGAACGCGGAGATTTATTCCTCCAGATTCGCGTCCGCCCAGACCGAAACTTGACACGAGAAGGAAATATTATATTGTCCGAAAAACATATTGATATGGTTGATGCGGCATTGGGTTGCGAGGTGGAGGTGATGACTATTGACGGCCCGGTCGTGATGAAAGTTCCCGAGGGAACTCAATCTGGGACACCGTTTCGCCTATCTGGGCACGGCATTCCGTTCCGCGCCGACGGCGATCGCGGCCCGCATATTGTGACGATTATTGTTGATATTCCAAAGAAACTTACGAAGAAGCAAAAAGAAATTCTCTCTGAATTTAAGGATGCAAAAAGAAAAGGCTTTTTCGGATAATTAATTACGGGCTCAAAATCTTTCCAAGTGTCCGCTTCAACATTATATATATTCCCCCTGTGGCTAAAATTCCTCCCGCCATGATTTCCAAGCCAACCATTCCTAATTCCGCAATTCCAAACCACCGTTTTAGTCCAATAAAGCAGGTTAGTAGTCCCGCTGTGGAAATCGCAAAAATCCCAGATTTTAATATATCAAACGGTCGCGAAATCCGGGCTAGATGTATTAGTCCAATCGCCCCCCAGCAACCAGTGCAAATCGTCGAAATTTCCCCCGCCGAAAGCTGAAATATCTTCCCGATAATCACTACTGCCACAAGCGTTATTACCCCAGTTATTGACGCTGGTAGCGCTACCGTAATTATATTCCGAAGAAAGTTCCCCTTAATTAATTTTCTGTTCGGTATTTGCGCAAGCAAGAATGATGGTACGCCAATCGTCCATCCCGTCACTAGCGAAACTTGCGTCGGCAACATCGGATAGCTAAACATAAACATTATTGATAAAATCGCCATAATAATACTAAAAATATTCTTTACTACAAACAGTGATCCGCTCCGCTCCAGATTATTAACTACTCTCCGCCCTTCTGCTACTACCTCCGGCATCTTCGAAAAATCTGACTCTAATAGTACTACTTGTGCAACCTGCACCGCCGCCTGTGCTCCGCTTGCCATCGCAACCGAGCAATCCGCATCCTTCAAAGCCAAAACATCATTTACTCCGTCTCCTGTCATCGCCACCGTCCGCCCCGCTCGCTGTAGAATCTTGACAATTTTCCGTTTTTGTTCTGGGGTGACTCTTCCCAGAACTGTTTTCTCCATCACGATTTTTTCTAACTCTTCATCATCTGTAACTTTCGATGCATCCGCCATTTTCCCTGCATGCTGAATTCCGACTTTTTTTGCTACCTCGCCCACTGTCGCTGGATTGTCCCCCGAAATTACCTTCACCTCAACTCCCTGTTCCCGGAAATAGCGAAAAGTTTCCGCCGCCGTTTTTCGAATTTCATTTTCCAACATAATTAGCCCGAGTAACTTAACTTCTCCGGTCAGTTTCCGACTCTCGTCTATTTTTCCCTGGTATTCACCAAACACCAAAACCCGATAGCCTTTTCGCGACCATTTTTCACATTCCTCTTGTATCGAGCCAAACTCCTCCCGCATCACCATTTCCGGCGCCCCCATCACCAGTGTCTTCTCTGTAAATTCCACTCCTGAATACTTATATCTTGATGAAAACGGAAAAATCTTTACTGATTTTCCCAGTGTCGTCTTCTTTATTTTAGTTCCCTTCACAAACTCTGCCACCGCCGCCATCGTCGCATTCTCCGCCACCCCTGCTGCCTTCACGAATTTTTTGAGTACCCCAATTTCCTCTACTGTCGTTTCGACTACCTTCATTTTTTCACTCGTAATCGTCCCGGTTTTATCTACACACAGAGTATCAACCCGCGCCAGCGTCTCAATTGATTTCATCTCATGTAGCATAACTTGCTCACGCGCTAGCCGCATTGCCGAAATTAATAGCGTTACTGATGACAGCAAAAACAGTCCTTCCGGAATCATCCCCAGTATTGCCGCCACCATCGCCACTACCGCATTTTGTGCTGTTGCTCCCTGGAAGAAATACTGTTGTGAAAACATCAACACCCCAATCGGTATAATCAGAACTCCCACCACCTTAATATATCTATTCAGCGACCGCATAATCTCTGACTGTTCGCCAGTTTTTTCTGCCCTCGCTCGGATTGTTAATTTTGCTGCGTACGACTCTCTTCCAACCTTCGTTAGCCGCGCCCGACAATTTCCATAAACCACAAAACTCCCCGATAATAACTCCGCCCCCGTCTTTTTTATAATCTCGTCCGGTTCCCCGGTAAGCAATGACTCATTTACCGCCACCTCTCCCGAAATAATCTCCGCATCCGCTGGAATCTGGTCTCCTGCTTTCAGTAAAATCACATCATCCATTACTAATTTTTCCACCCTCACTACCTGCTCTTTTCCGTCTCGAATCACTGTTGCCTTCGGTGAATTTAGAACTTTTAGTTCATCCAAAACCTTCTTCGCCCTTAGCTCTTGAAAAATCCCGATTAGTGCGTTTGCTATTACGATTGGCAAAAATGTTAAATCTCTCGGCGAGTCCACTAAAATCAGTAAAATCGCAATAATCAAAAATATCAGATTAAAAAAAGTAAATATGTTACCCTGAATAATCTGCCACACACTCTTACTCGGCGATTCCACCCCTCCATTTGTCAGCCCCGACCTTTCGCGCTCAGCCACCTCCTCGCTCGTCAACCATTCTTCCATATCCGCCTCTTAACTATTCATTTTTATTTCCAAAATATTCCAAAATTACCCCCGGAGAATCAACTGTCATACTCTCTATCCCCAACTTTTCTGCCGCCTCAGTGTTTCGCTTTTTATCATCAAAGAATATACATTCTTCCGCTACTAAGTTATATCTATCTAGTAGTAATTCATAGATCTCCGGATCTGGCTTAACTAAATGTTCTTCAAATGAAAAAATGTGCCCCTGGAAATATTTTTCCGGCACAAAACCATAGAAATACTTAGAACTTTCTAGGATGTTATTTGACAATAAATACAAATTATATTCTTCTAATTTTGGGATTAAATCAATTATTTCCTGAATCGGAGGAAGAGAATTACGATAATTTTCTGGCGATAACGACTCCTTTGCAAACTCATAATACTCTGTATTTCGGAATTTTTCGATATAATCTTTTACTCTAATATTTCCAAGCAGACACTCCCGAAAACTGATTTCAGACATAATCCTTTTCTGTTCGTCTATGTTTATACCATACTTCTCGGTAATTTTCCGGTTCTTATCATCTAAGAATATTCCGCCAATGTCAAATATAATATTTCTTTTCATCTTCCTCCTTTTAATATAAGCAATCTCAAGAATATCAACTGTAATCTGGTAGCGCCAGTAGGGTTCGAACCTACGACCTTGAGCTTAGAAGTCTCCTGCTCTATCCAGCTGAGCTATGGCGCCAAACTCCCAAAGTTCTAGAATTTCCCAGTAGCCAAGAGTTTCTAGGATTATCCGAAAATTCTTTTGGTCTGGGATACCAGACTTGAACTGGCGACCTCACGCCCCCCAGGCGTGCGCGCTACCAACTGCGCCAATCCCAGAAGTCTTAAAATACTAAAATCACCATGAATAAAACTCATGGTGACCTCTGCGAGAGTCGAACTCGCGTTGACGGGATGAAAACCCGTTGTACTAACCGTTATACTAAGAGGCCAATCCTGAGCCAGGACCTAGAACTTCCAGCCCAGAATATTTTTATTATACCAAATCCCCCTGATTTTTTCAAGTAGTTTCACTCTAATTTTTCATCATTTTCTAAAAACACATTTTGTTATTGCTTAGTCTAAGCAATACTATTATTTTATCCTAATCCGTTATTACTTAAAATAACCAAAGGCATTATCTTCTTCTAAAACTCTTTTGCTAATTTTAACCATAGACAATTTTTAATTTTCTGTGTATAATTATAACTATGAAGGGTCATACTTTCTTGCGAAAACATCGTGTCGGTTTTACGATTATTGAAGTTTCCCTCTTTCTCGCTATTACGGCTCTACTTTTTGTTGCTATCGCTACGACAACCCGGAGTCGTATTGAAACTCAGCGCTACAATGAGGCGATAAATGATTATGTCGAGTTTTTACATAATGTCTATTCTGAGGTTGAGAATACACAGAATGTAGCCCCGCCATCCGCAGGTAGAAAATGCACTAGTGACTCTAATGTTGATATTGAAAAATCCTTTTCTGGTCAGTCTGATTGTGCTTTTTATGGAAAAGTTATTATTTTTGGGGAAGATGGTAATGGTAACTATAATAAAATTACCGTCGCCGATCTGGTTGGTGAGACTATTGAGCATGGCGAATCACTCGAGAAAAGGTTTGACGATCTCAGTCCCGAGGTTAAAAATTTAGGTAAAAGTGCTGACGACATCTTTGGTTCGCTTCTTGCCGTTCATGCTGGTATCTATTATAATCCTGGGGAATTCGCCGGCAATCACTACGAGTATAAGATTTCTTATAACTATCGAGTCGAAAATACTTCTGGTGATCTTTATAATGGTACCTTAATTATTGCTCGTGCTCCGTCCGATAATCAGATACACACTCTCTGGTATTCAGGTTCAAAAAATAAATTCTCGGAATACGAATATGGGTCTGAGCCGACTCGATACACTCGCGATTTTTGTATCGACCAGAGCGATAATCCTAGCATTAATTCGCCTAATCGTCGCAATATTCGTATTTTGCCAGAAGTTACAGATGGAGATGCTGGAACGGGCACCTCATCAGCTAGTTCCGTAGTATTAATTGCTCAAGATTCTGATGGCAGCAGGCCAACTGACGAAAATAATGGTTATTATGGGAATCGGTGCAAATGAAAAGGAATTTCAGAACTCATCGCGGCGACACAATTATTGAAGTTCTTTTTGCACTCTCAATTTTCTCACTCATTGCCGTTCTTGCTATCGCGGTCATGAATCTTGGTATTGCAATTGCCGAATCTAATCTTGAGCTCAATATGGCTCGCAATGAAGTCGATGCACAGGCCGAGGCAATTCGTTTTATTCAGAGTTCCTATCTGGCCGAACGTGAACTGGTCGATAAGCCCTACGAGCCTCTTTGGACGAAAAT
>JAUNQQ010000021.1:0-6401 GCA_030536095.1 Candidatus Saccharimonadota bacterium | reverse complement strand
AATAATCCCCAGTTTTACGATTTTCATATCTATACTTGCTGGATTTCGCCCCAAAATAATCGCCCGACCACTACCGGCACCATCCTTCGTTTATATAACCCAGAATTTCAGGAGAGTTCGCATTCATGAAAAATAACCATAAATATTTATCTTATTTCGCTATTGCTAACTCTAACCATAGACGATATAGCAACAAAACGCAAAATTTTTTCGCCAATTCTGCTATTGCTAAAACTAAGCATAAACAGTATCGGACAAAACTCGGTTTTACCATTGCCGAACTTTCGCTCGCTACTGCTTTTATCTCTGTTCTTCTTATTACTATTGCTATTCTCATTGTCCACCTTACTAGTACCTTCCAGAAAGGTATCACGATGAAAAGCGTTGACACTATGGGGCAGAGTCTTTCCGATAATTTTTCGCGCACTATTGCCGCTTCTAGGGGAGGCTTTTTCCAGCTTGGAGAGGGGGAGGATTCAACCAAATATCATCAGGTGTGGCAATCAGAGAACCCCGTAACCATAACAAACACTTCTGGTCGTACATTTAATAATACCGGTAATGTTCCGACTCATGGTGAATTTCGCACGGGCGACTATACCTATATCTGGAATACGGGTTATGTTCTTGATGAAAATAAGGATATCTATAAAGATGATCATGGAAATGATCTCACGAGTCAGCAAGTAAAGGTTATTGACCAGAACGATAAACAATATACTAATTTTCGTCTTCTTCGTGTTAAGGGTAACTGCCTATTTAATTCGGAGACTAAATCTTATCCTGAATGCGATACCCCCGTCGAGCTTCTCCCTGCTTCTGAATCTGCTCTCGCTATTTATGATCTTCAGATTTTTTCCGCCGCATACGATGTTAATACTCAACATGCTTATGTTTCTGGCTCCTTTATCCTAGGCACGGTAAGAGGTGGAATAAATATTAATACTAATTCTAATTTCTGTACTGATGCACCTTCCGGTCTTACCACTGACTTTAGCTACTGTGCCGTTAATAAGTTCTCCTTTGGCACTCGTACTGGTATTCGAAAAGATGACAGCTCCGATCCCAATTAATAAGATATTCTTGACATATTTGAATTAATAGTGTATAATATAACTATCTATTGTACCTTTTGAAGGGAGAGAAAAATGAAAGGTTCCCTGTCCACCCAGTTAAAGATGGCGATTTTTGGCGCGTCTGAAAGTGACCATATTTTCGGCACGCGTCAATCCGCGGCTGCTCCGCGCGAGCGACGCGCAAAACAGTATGATGCCATTGAGCGTCGCGTGCGTGCTAGCGCTCAGGCGTTAGCGCAGCGCGCAGCGGAACGCCTTGCGGACGATGACTCACCCGACACGGACAATGCGGGTTTGTCCACCGTGCCCCCAGAGACTACTGACCCGATTGAGCCGGAGTCGGTTGCGTTAGAAAATGACACCGCTCAAGGGGATGCGTCGGTCGCCACGTCAGATGCTAGCGATCTCGCTAGCAGAATTCCCGAAGTCTAATTTCTCTTTGTGGCGGTTTTCCCGCCACTTTTTACTAGCAGCTTAGCTACTTGCATTTTTTCTCGTCTTGTAGTAAAATAAGGTTATGCACGCGTGGTGAAATTGGTATACACGCTACCTTGAGGTGGTAGTGGCCGAAAGGCTGTGCTGGTTCAAGTCCAGTCGCGTGCACCAAGATTGACAGAAAGTGATTCAAGTAAAGTCTTAAAGGGCTCATTCCAGAGGAAAACGGGCTCTTTTTTGTTGTCAATCTCAATGTTCAAAAGCAAAGTTCGTGCTAGAATGTCTTTTTCAACACTCGTGCCAGCTCTCATCTTATTTTCGCCATTATTTGCCAAGTTCAAAAATTCTTCAATCGAAGTCTTCAAATCGTCTGGGTTTATAATTCGCTCCTTAAGGTCATTTATTTCTTTTGTTAGGTCAATTACATCATTCTGTAAGTCTTCTATGTCTTCAATAATTGCGTTCTTAGCCACTTCTGGAGCGTTTTCGGGCAGTCTAGCAAGGTTTCTTGATAAATCCTTAATCTTCGTTTCTTTCTGCTTTTTAGCGCCCTCTAAGCTCCGTCTTTCGAGCCGTAGCTCGGCTATTTTATCTTCGGAGAACTTAGATATAGATTCATTATAGAAGTCGTATTGCTCGACACTCATCTTGAGCTTTGCTAATTCCTCGTATAATTTATCGAAAATAAAATGCGCTCTAATATTCTTAACAGGGCAGTCCTTATCTGAGCAACGATAGTAAAGATAATACTTCCCAGCGGCGTTTCTGCTCTTACCGACAGCCATATAATTGCCACAATGCTTACATCTTACAAACTGGCGTAGAGGATAAAACTCCTCTCGCTTTTTGTTCCTTATATTTTTGCGTTTTGATAAGCTCATCTCTTGAACAGCGTCAAATTCTTCTTCGGTTATCATAGGCTCAAAGTTAGCGACTTTTCTCAAATCGACTTCCTGTCCGCCCTGAACTAATATGCCGTAATAAAATGGATTTCTGAAGATATTAGAAACGGTTTGTTTTGAATCGAGATAGATAACTCGCTCTCTTTTATTTTTGCGTGTTATCTTGGTAGTTCTATGAATATTATGATTTGCCCAGAACTCCGCTATCTCATCGAGCGTAGAACCGCTTAAGCGCATATCCCAACCCTTACGAATCAAATCAAAATTATCATCTGGCTCATACCAGCCCGTTATTTCGTTTCGGTTATAACCCCAGCGATAAGTTCCGCTAGACTTTCCTTGTTCAAGGTTTGTGTCTGTTCCTCGTTTTACAGTTTCGCTCAAGTGCTCTGAATATTGTTTCGACAAAGCGAATTGGATATTAAGATTGAGCTTGCCGCTCGCATTATTCGTGAATGGGTGTGTCGGGAATTGTAAGTCTTTAATAACACCGTTATCGACCATATCTACAATCATACCAGCCTCAAGCATATTGCGAGCTAGGCGGTCGGGGTGATAAGCTAAAATTCCGTCATATTTGCCAGCCCTAATATCATCTAACATCTGATTAAAAATAGGGCGGTTATTGGACATTTTGGCAGAACGAGATTCTGGCGGATATTTTTTCGCAATCAAAAGACCCTCCCTCTCAGCATAATCTTCACAATATCTGATTTGGTCGGGTATAGATTTCTCCTGAGCTTGTTCTTCCTCAGAAGATTTGCGGATATACATACAGTATCGAAGTGGCTTTTCTCGTCTGTCTGTTTCCATATCTTAAAATAGTCAATTTAGATTAGAACTCGATAACTATCGGCTTTCCATTTTTATCAAATCCGTCCATAGAGTTTTGGTATCGTTTTATCTTTTCTGGAGTGGATTTGATTTTCTTTAATATCTTTATGTAGTTAATTAGATTCTTAGCTGATTCAGGAGTCATAATTACACGCTTTCTGCTTTTGCGTAATTACTCCAAGTGCCTCTTGATAATAACTACATACTTAATAGGTTCTAAGACTTAATCCTGCCGTTTTTGGCTCAAATTAGTCTTCGTATAGATTAGTTGTCGAAGTCTTTAGATTGACTACCTCCTTATCTCTTTTAACTGCGCTAACGCTCGCATATTCTTCAGGAATAATTGAATTTATCTTCTCGACGGTGTTCTCGTCAATATCTGCGTCGCTCTCTAGTGTGCTAAGAAGTCCTTTCTTTTTCTTAACCAGAGTCAAGACATCTTTTTCAGACATTTTTCGCATATCTAGAACGGCGTTCATTTCGGATTTACTTAGGAATAAACCAATATCCCCAAAGGATTTTTTGACTTCAATTTCTTTTAAGTTATTAGCCTTGCGAAACTTATTCATAATTTTTGAGATACTGACCCTCAGCATACCCTCAGTAGAATCGGTAGCATAGATACTAGCCGACATTGGGTCGAAAAATACCGTTCCTAATTCCTCGTCAATTATGAGCTCGATTTCATCTCCAGCATTAACGGAAATCATAATATCGAGCCAATCGGACTTTCCGTTCTTTGCGTCGCTATCGTCGTTATATGGTTGCGAAAAGACTTCAAAAACAGGTCGGATTTGTTCTGCTTTAACATTAAACTTTCTTAAGGCTACGACTATATCTAGGTAGATATAATCTCGAATGGAGAATTTTCTCCAGCCAGCCTTATTGCCGTTTCTGGAATCTGGTAATAGACCAGTTTCGTCTAAATAATTTATAAAGCGATAAGTGGCGCTTTCGCTCCTGAGTCCAATTCTCGGCTCAGTCCATACTTTTGCCAGCTTTTTTCTCGTTTCGAGAGGAACTTTAGCAAGGTTTCTGGCCGTTCCTCCCATAGCTACGAAGTGTAATTTTTGTGAGGAGTTTTCTTTCATATTTCAAATTATACACCATTGTATAATTTAACACAATACCAAAATCGTGTTACAATGAAAAATTTTGGTATAATAGTAACATGGATAAAAAGCGAGTATTAGGTCAATTCTTTACAAAAGATGAGCTTTGGCTTAAGCCTCAAGTTTTGGAGTTTATCAAAGATAGTGGTTCTTCTATTGCGTATGACCCTTTTGCTGGCGCTGGAGATTTACTAAGAGCGGCAAAAGAGAAATGCGGTTTTTCTGAAGTTGTTGGCTTGGATATAGACGACAAGCTCGCTTGGAAACACAACGATTCTTTATTGGATATTCCTCATCTCGATAACGCCATTATTATTACTAATCCGCCATACATATCAAATTATTCCGCCGCCAGAAAAGGATTGGCTAGTGAGCTAGAAAAATATTTTGCCACTTCCAGATATAATGATGTATATTTGATTGCGCTAGATAAGATGATAGAGGCGCAAAAGAATGTTGTCGCCATAATACCAGAAACATTTATTAACTCGAATTACGGTCAAAAGAATCTTTTATCTAGTATTACTATCCTTGAGGAAAACCCCTTTGATGATACTGAGAATCCAGTTATCGTAGCCTGTTTTGACGGCAGCTTTAAGAGCTTATCGGAAGTAAAGGTGTATAAGAATGATACTTATGTAAATAGCTTAGGCAATATCGAGAACTTACGAGTAAAGCCAGTCGGTAATCTAGATATGACATTTAACGAGCCTAGTGGTTGGCTTGCGGTTCGTTGTGTAGATACGACAAATCCAGCAAATATGATTAAATTTGATTTTAAGGACAATATCAAATATGACTGGGAGAATCGTATTAAGGTTTCTTCTAGATTATTGACGCTTATAGATATTGAGATTAAGGAAAGCGACAAAAAAGCATTTATTGAGAAATGTAATGATATTCTTTCCGAAATAAGGCAAGAAACGAGCGATATAATTCTGAGCCCATTTAAGGGCAATATGAAAAACGGACAGCGCCGCCGCCGTTTGGATTTTATGACTTGTAGGGCAATTATTGAGAAAGCGTATAACGATTTATACAAAACCCACGAAATGCCTGTTGTAGCCATTTCGTATGACGATAATAAGCTAAACGAAAGGAATCTAAATGTTAGACAACAAGCGCTATTTTGATTACTCTAAGGAGCACCCAGAGGGCTTATTTGACCCATATTACGCAAAAGATAAAGTAGTAATCCCGCTAAGGGCTGAGAAGAAGAACGAGCTCACGACAAACAACGAAAAGCTAATAGACCTTATTACGGCTTTTGAGGTAGCCGTTTCTATGGGCAAGGATAAGAATAGCGAAAATATTAGAGAAATTATTGAGGCTATTGAGTCTGTCCTCGATAGCACAGAGAATATAAACTATTCATCTTTCTGCCAGTTCTTTATGGTCTATAACGCAAGCTATGCGGCTTATAAGGATTTGCCAAAAGATGAAAAATACGAGTTCCTATACGAGATTTTAGTCCTCTATTGTAGAGAACGACATGGTATGTATAAGAGTCATGGTTATACAAACTCTATTCTTCAAGTTGTTTGCGATAATTATTCGCATAAACGCAATTCGAAAACCTCTATTATTAAGTTTGAGGACTTACTTAAACCATATACTACATATAATCTTCAAGATGAAAATAAAGTCATTACTGATGACGACTATTATTTCTTACCAGACAAAACTGGCAAGAAATGCTTTGAGCGGTTGCTTAAAGAGCTTGATTTGAAAATGGAATCTAGAGCTATCGAACAAAGCAAAGTTCCAGATATAGTATTCAAGCATAACGGACATTACTACATTTTTGAACTCAAGATGATGAAAGGTGGCGGAGGTGGGCAAAATAAACAAGCTGTAGAGTTCGCCTATTTTATTAGATTCTCAGAGGAGAACGATAAGGTTCATTATGGGATTCTTTTGGACTCTCTTTATTCAAATGATTTATTCTTTAGTAATCAGCCAAAAATAGCAGAACAAAGAAAAGATGTTCTTGAGGCATTAGAGAGTAATCCAAATAATTTCTTTGTAAATACGGCTGGAGC
>JAUNQQ010000063.1 GCA_030536095.1 Candidatus Saccharimonadota bacterium | reverse complement strand
CCTCTAAGTCCAAGGCATTTTTAGCGAAAAAGCCTATAACCTCCACCTCTTCTGAAGCATTTTTAGCGAAAAGATTCAAGGATGAAGGAGCAGCGGAGCGAACGGGGCTCTTAGCCCAGAGAGCGAGCAGCGCATCTTCAGACGCAGAAGCTTCCGCTAAAAATGCCTCAGACGCTAAAAATGCCTTAAAATGGGAAACAATTATCGTATCTTCTGACTTAGATATGCTCCAAATCGTAGACGAAAATACCAAAATGTATCGCCTCCTAAAAGGTTTTTCCCAAATCGAAGAAGTCGATGTCGCCGCAATCGAAAAAAAATACGGCATAAAAAAGTCTCAGTTTCTTGATCTAAAAGCCCTAAAGGGTGACGCTTCCGATAATATTCCCGGCGTAAAAGGAATCGGCGAAAAAACCGCCGTAAAGTTATTAAATCAGTATGGTAGCGTTGCTGAAATTTACAATCATCTAGATGAAATTTCCGGTCGAACCCAAAAACTACTAGCAAATGGAAAAGCTTCCGCCGAAATGTCCTATCAGCTCGGAAAAATTATGTTTGATGCCCCAGTAGAACTCTCCGCCGTCCGCTGGCTAAAAATCGACACCGAAAAAATCCTAGCAGCCCTAAAGTATCTCGAATTCACCAGCCTAATTCGAAAATACCAAAAACTCCTCGGAGAAACTACCAACATTTCACCAAAACCGGAACCAAAACTAGAACCAGAATCTGAAATCGAAATTCCCTCCAACCTTGAAATTGCCTGGCGCGTAAAAGAAAAAATGTCCACCGATAAGAATTTCTGCGAAAAAATCCTTTCCGGAAAAAAGTTCTATGACCTTGAACAAGGAAAATTCCTTCTAAATCCACTTATGCGCAAAGGTAAAACTGATACCGAACTAAAACAAATGATGTTTAATTTCTCAAACGAAGATGAGCAGACAGAATATCGCCGCCAACTCCGCGAATTTCAGGATAAACCTAAGCTCTATAAAGTCCTAACCGAGCTAGATTTTCCTATGATTCCCGTTCTCTATAAAATGGAGAAAGTCGGGATGCTAATTTCGCGAGAACATTTTCAGGCTCTAGAACAAGAATACACTAAAAAATCCGAAACACTACTTACCGAAATCTATCGCACCGCCGGAATGGATTTTAATGTAAACTCACCCATCCAGCTCAGTGAAGTCCTCTTCGAAAAACTCAGCCTCCCTACCAAAGGCATAAAAAAGACCACTCGCGGCTATTCAACCGGCGCCAAAGAACTCGAAAAACTCCTGAATATCGGGCTAGAAACTGGCGACGAAAGATTCCGCATTATTCCGCTCATTATGAATTATCGCGAAACCGCAAAACTCCTCTCAACTTATATTTCGCCACTTCCAACTCTCGCTGATAAAGACGGACGAATCCACACGACCTTCACCCAAGATGTCACCGCAACCGGTCGTCTCTCTTCCCAAAATCCAAATCTCCAAAACATCCCCGCCCGTACCGAAGAAGGCCGACGAATTCGCGCCGGCTTTATCGCGCCCGCCGGAAAGAAAATCGTTTCCGCCGATTATTCCCAGTTTGAACTCCGTCTCGCCGCCGCACTCGCAGATGACGAAGAACTCATTCGCGATTTTAATTCCGGAATCGACATTCATAAAAAAACCGCTGCCGACGCATTTCATGTTAACTTTGACGATGTAACCGACGCCCAGCGCCGCGCCGCAAAAGTCATTAATTTTGGTATTCTCTATGGCATGAGCGTAAAAGGTCTCGCTGATGCTGCCAAGATGGAGTTTTATGAAGCAAAAAGCTTTATGGAAAACTATTTCGCCGCTAGACATAAAATCCAAGAATATCTCAATAAAATCCTCCAACAAGCCCGAGAAGCTGGCTTTGTTGAAACCATGTACGGTCGGCGTCGCCCCACTCCCGATGTAAAATCACCAAATTTCCTCGTCCGTTCAACCGCCGAACGCGCCGCCCAAAATATGCCCATTCAAGGAACAGAAGCAGATTTAATGAAAAAAGCCATGATTGAAATCGACCATAAACTTCCAGATGACACAAAAATGATTATGCAGGTTCACGACAGCGTCATGGTAGAATGTCCCGACGAAACAGTCGAAAAAGTCTCAGAAATCCTGAAGTCCACCATGGAAAATATCGAGCCAAGCCTAAAAGTAAAACTCGCCGTCGACCTAAAAGTCAGCGACCACTGGACCTAATTCCTAAATTTCCAAACCCTGCCCTATCTCACCATCCTATACTGATTCTCTCTCCCAAACCCCTCCGTCTTTATATCCATTCCCGAAACTTCCACCACCGAATACGTCGCCTCCCCAGGCAGCAACATTCCTCGAAATACAATCTGTGGCACCCATCCAATCATCGTAAGTCCTCCCAAATGCTCATGCCCCGCCAAAACTGCCACAATGCTTTCCTCATGTTCCCTCACCATCATCGCGATTTCATTTCCGTTTCTCACCGACGAAGTCGGTTGTGAAAAAATCGGAGTATGCCCCATCATTATCACTTTCTCTCCCGCCTCCTCCGCCACCAAAATCTCTCTTCGAATCCACTCTCTCTGCTCCTGAAAAATCCAGCCATTCCACGGATGTTCCGACGTAAAATAATAATCCGTCTCCCCTTTTCGCTTCTCCTCCACCCGAAAAACCTCATCCACCATTTTTCCACCACCTGCCTCCAGTAATCCCTCGTTTGTATCCATCACAATCACCCTATACCCATTCACCGAAAAACTATAATACCTCTCCGACATTCCCAAATTCTTAAGCGCCCTCTTCTCCGCCTCCGCTACATCATTTGCCTGAAATCCTGCCGCATAATAATCATGATTCCCAATCATCATCACTTTCTTTGTCTGAATTTTTCCAATCTCCGCCATAATCATCGCGTAATCTTTCTCGTTATCTTCCACAATATCGCCCAATATCGCCACAAAATCCAGCTCTCTCCGATTAAATTCCTCCACCGCTTCTCGCATTCTCTCTAAACTCCCCTGGCAATCCTTGTTTCTTTTAGCCTCACAGTTCCCATATTGCGGATCTGCTACCACTCCAAATTTCAATTTATTCACCATCTTTCTCACTCCTCAATTCATACCATACATATCATCGCCCCGCCTATCTAGAAAGAATCACCACCTAATTTCCTTCAGCACCCTTTCCACCTTCTTTCTCGTTTCCTCCACCGTCCCCTCGTTCACCACAAAATAATCCGCCATCGCAATCGGCCCACCCTTCTCCAAATTCTCAATTTCCGCCTTATCTCTCGCCCGAATCTCCTCTAGACTAAGCGGTCGCACTTCTCTCTGTCCCACTCGCTTATATCGCAATTTCTTCGGTGTCAAAATCGCCAGCATCGTCACCACTTCCGGAAATTCCTTCTTTAATATCTTATACTCCGTCCACGAATATAATCCATCTAACACCACTCGTCTCTGCCCCGCCCAAGTCAGCTCATGAATCTCCTTAATCACCTGTCGAACCACCCAATCCTTCCCTTCTGTCACCCGAATTTCCTCCCGAAATTTCCGCTCATTTTCCTCATTCACCTCCCAGCCCCGCTCCTTTACTCCCCGAATAATCATCCCTCCAAAATATACTCTCGGCACCCCAGTAGATGTCAGATAATCCACTATCACCGA
>JAUNQQ010000020.1:274-12715 GCA_030536095.1 Candidatus Saccharimonadota bacterium | reverse complement strand
AACATTAGAATCGCCACTCGTTAATGTTCCAGAGATTAATCTTAGATTCTCCAGCATCCAGCAGTTTCCGTCTATTAATTTTTGAACATAATAGACCGAATTGTCGCGACTATCTCGAACTGCCGTAGGGATAGAGGGACAACTAGAAGACGCGAGAGTCTGCATCGCGGGAAGTGAATCGTCTGTTACTTCGGTCGTTAATGTATCTCCGCTAATTGCTACCGTGTTTGTTGCGCCGCCATTAGACTGATAATAATAGTAACCGTAAGCATTACCATCAGCAGTTACGGAGCCTTTAGTCGTATCGGCAGTAATAGCACCTAAAGTGTAGCCCGAAGCATACATTGGTATAATGTAATATTTTTTAGCGGGATCAATTCTAACCATTTCTCCACTCGTTAGTACTAAGCCCTTAATCGGACCGTCAATACTGCCCTCCCGAATCTGTGCTCCGACAATACCTTCTTCGAGATTAACTACTAGATTCGAATAAATCGATGAATCATTAGGTGCAGTTGCAGTATAGACTAGGGCGGTAGTGTATTCACCTGAGGCTTGTGAATTACTGGTTGATAGGCCGTAAGTCACTAGCGTATTATCACCAGTTGTGCCACTTCGCGTAACGGTTCCTTTAATTATAGTATCTTCCGTACCCATAGCTGTCCAATCGGTTATTGCCCCAGTGTTATCAGTTTTATAAGACCAGATTCCCTGCCCACCCGATTCACCAGTTAGCGCTCCGGCCACAATTATATCGCCGCCTTCCGTACGCATATTGGCGTTAGGATTAGTCGAATGTACCGATAAATAATAACCGTCAGCGGAATTTGTGCGAACATTTACATTACTAGAGGTGGTCGCAAAGGAATTCGGAAGAATACTTCCAAAAGTTGAGCAGGACATTACGCTATCAGGACAAAATGTTTCATCGTCCGCATTTCCAGTAATCGACATTGAGATTACAGTTCCAATTCGCATAGATACACCGATAGCACCAGTGGAATCTACGGCGCTAGCACGAGAGAGAGAGAGAGAGTAATAGCCGAAATAGATAAGATAGTCGCCGCGCCAATCATAGAAGTAGAATTATCTGCTAGTTTTTTGTGAATTAATCTATGAGCCGACCCAAAAGCCATGGTATATAACCTTTCTTATTGTTATTTACATAATTAACATAATCTATTTACCTTCATTTTACCTTACCGTACTCGGTGCTGTCAAGTAGATTATGTTTAGTTTTAGCTTAAAATAAAATTCTAAAATATATGGTGCTTTTTATTATTTATTGCGACCTCACTATGGTGGGGTCTTTTTATGATTTTTTCGTGGCGGTGCCGTCGTTTAGGTCGGAAATTAGGTCGCGGAGAGAGGCGGCGCGCTCAAAATCAAGGTTAGCAGCGGCGAGTTTCATCTCGGCGGTAAGCTGTTTTATTAGTTTTGGAATTTCTTCCTTTGGCACTTTTCTCAGGTCAAGAGCATTCTTCTGTTCCTTTTCGGGAATAATGGCGCGAAGACCCTGAGAAATTTCCTTTTTAATTCCCTGCGGAGTAATATGATGCTCATGGTTATAGTTCTGCTGAATCTCGCGACGGCGATTCGTTTCGGTAATGGCTTTTTCCATACTCTCGGTAATATGGTCAGCATACATAATTACGCGACCATCGACATGACGAGCGGCGCGGCCAATGGTCTGGATAAGAGCAGATTCAGAACGGAGAAAGCCTTCCTTATCGGCATCAAGAATAGCCACAAGCGAAACTTCGGGGAGGTCAAGGCCCTCACGCAGGAGATTTATTCCAACCAAAACATCATATACGCCGGTGCGCAAATCACGCAGAATGTCACCACGCTCGAGAGTATCAATGTCGGAATGGATATAAGCGGTCTTTACGCCATGATCTTTTAGATGGTCAGTTAAGTCCTCAGCCATGCGCTTTGTCAAGGTTGTGATTATGACACGTTCATGTTTTGCTATGCGCTGGTCGATTTCTTCCATGAGGTTGTCAATTTGGCCGGCGCTGGGGCGAACTTCAATGAGTGGGTCGAGGAGACCAGTAGGACGAATGACCTGCTCGGCGGGCTCGGGTGAACGCTCTAATTCGTAGGGGCCAGGTGTGGCGGACATATAAATTGCGTGATTCACATGCGCCATAAATTCATTAAAGGTCAGAGGACGATTGTCCAGAGCAGAGGGGAGACGGAAACCATATTCGACTAGGGTTTCTTTTCGGGCATGGTCACCGTTATACATACCACGAACCTGCGGTAAAGTCATATGTGATTCGTCAACCATAAGAAGAAAATCTTTTGGGAAAAAGTCAAGAAGAGTCGAGGGCGGTTCGCCCGGCTTTCGGCCATCAAGATGACGGGAATAATTCTCAATTCCCTTTACAAAACCAGTTTCTTTTAGCATTTCTAGATCATATTTTGTGCGCTGTGACAACCTTTCAGCTTCGAGGAATTTATTGTGAGCTTTAAAATATTTTAGGCGATCTTCATACTCACGGCGAATGGAAACTAGGGCTCGTTCAAGTTCATCTTTTGGCGTAGCGTAATGTGTATTTGGGAAAACGTGAATCGCCTCAGGTTTTTCGAGTAAGTCGGCAGTCAGAGGATCAATAATGCGAACATCCTCAAGTTCATCAAAAGCAAATGAAAATCGAATCGCGTATTCGCCGGTGGCCGGGTAGAGATCGATTGTATCGCCCATAACGCGAAAATTACCGCGTTCAAAAGCGAGGTCGTTGCGATGATATTGCATAGCAACTAGGTAAACCAGGAGGTCGTGCTCCGTAATTAGTTTCCCCTGATTTTTCCACATTCCGCTGTCTTTTTCGAGAAAAATCGACATTTCAGTGTAATGATTGGGCGAGCCAATACCGTAAATACAAGAGACGCTGGCGACAATAATCGTGTCAGGGCGAGTAAGGAGGGCGACCGTGGCGCCATGACGAAGGCGGTCGATCTCGTCATTAATGGCGGAATCTTTTTCAATATAAGTGTCAGAGCTGGCGATATAAGCTTCAGGCTGATAATAATCGAAGTAGGAGACAAAATAATGAACCTCGTTCTCGGGGAAAAATTCGCGCATCTCGGAAAAAAGCTGGGCGGCAAGAGTCTTATTATGGGCGAGAATCAGAGTCGGCTTCTGGTAATTCTGGATAACATTTGCCATAGTAAAAGTTTTTCCAGAGCCGGTCACACCGAGAAGGGTTTGTTCTTTTATGCCAGATTTTAAGCCATCAGAAAGTTGGCGGATAGCAGTAGGCTGATCGCCGGTAGGCTGGAACTTTGAGTGAAGCTTAAACATAAAATAATTATATAATTTTTAGGGAAGAAATGCAACTTAATCAAATATTGTTAGTGAAGATAAAAGACTAGTGATTATAATTATCGTAGAGGTTTTCGTCGATTTTAGCATGACCGATGCGGTTAGCCATCTCGACAATGTCATTAATATCATCAGTAATACGATAGAGCTCAGTATCTTCTGGGGAAATTACCTTATGAGAAACAAAAGTGTCAGAGAAGTAATTAGTAAGCGGCTCCCAAAAATCGCGACCATAGAGGAACAGAGGCATCCGAGGCATTTTATGAGTATGAACAAGTTCGAGCACTTCGGAGAATTCATCGAGAGTTCCAAAACCACCGGGAAAGAAAACGTAAGCCTTTGCGCTCATCGCGAGCATCACCTTCCGGGCGAAAAAGTAGCGAAAAGTCATCATATCCGTCAGATAGGGATTTGGAAATTGCTCAAATTCAAGCTCGATATTCAAGCCGATGCTGCGACCACCGTATTCGAAAGCACCACGATTAGCCGCTTCCATAATGCTAGGGCCGCCACCAGTAATAACGGCATGCCCATTCTGAGCGAGCTCAGCGCCGAGATTGCGCGCAGCAATATAATATTTATCATCTTCTGGTAAACGAGCTGAGCCAAAAACGGCGACACCCTGCGGAAAAGTCCGAAGAATCTGGAGTCCACGAGCAAGATCCTTAGCGTAAGCAATGGCGCGCTCAATATTAGAACTCTTCACTTTTCCACTTTTAATATCTTTAAGCCAAGGAGCCAGGGTGCGTTTTATAATTTCTATGTTTTTTGCGGAATCTTCTTGAGTGGTTTTTTGCTGAACTGGGTTGGGCTGAGTAGGATTACTTCCGTTCGTGCGAAAGGGGGTAATATTGGTTTGAAAATTTTCCTGGGAGTCGTTTTGTGTCATAAAAATATTATAGCATAAAAAATAAGAGTAAAAAGAAAATATCACTTTTTTCTGGAAATAGATAATTTCCTGGAAATGAGTGGGGCAAAATGAGGCAAACAAAAAAATCAACTCCCTTTCCGCAAAGGAGTTGATCCACTGATGCGCGCCCACCCTAGGGCACAAATTTTTGTTTTAATCCGTTTTTATTTTAATGTAGTCTCCACACTCCATTTATAATGGAACCCTTGTGAAGCGTACCAGCTTAAGCTTATTTTAACCCAGGAGAAAAACTTTGTCAAGAGCATTTTTTATGCTAAAATAGATTCATGTCAAGATTTACTTTTATTACATTATTTCGGGAGGCGATTGAACCCTATCTCAATACATCGATGATGTTGAAGGCGCAAAAAATCGGTGCGGCGGAATTTGACTTTGTGGACTTACGCGAGTTTGGGATTGGAAAACATAAGTCGGTGGATGACACGCCGTATGGTGGTGGAGACGGAATGCTGCTGCGGTGTGAGCCAGTTTTTAGCGCAGTAGAATCGGTATTAACAGAGGGGGCAAAGGTGATTATGCCAACGCCAGCAGGAGAAAAATGGACACAAAAGAGGGCGCAGGCGTTGGCGGGAATTAGCCATACGGAGATTTCAGCGAAAAATTTGCGAGAAAGCATCACGAAAGAAAGTGAGCTAGAGAAAAAACCGAACGAACCGAACAGACATTTTATAATCATTTGCCCACATTACGAGGGGTATGATGAGCGGATTATGAGCATGGTTAATTATCCGATTTCGGTGGGAAATTATGTATTGACGGGCGGAGAAATTCCTGCGCTAATTATAGTTGACAGTATTGTTAGATTATTACCTGGAGTATTGGGCGGCGATTCGTCGGCGGCGATTGAAAGTTTTTCGGACGAAAAGGGAGAGATGATTGAATTTCCGCAATGGACGAAGCCGGCGGAGTTTCGGGGAATGAAAGTGCCAGAGATTTTACTGAGCGGTAATCATGAAAAAATCGCACGATGGCGAATGGAGCAAATGCGGAAGAATATGGATTAAAAAAAGACCTCCTTATTGGAGGTCTTTTTGGTCTTAGTTCGACATCCGAGCAAAATGCGCAAAGGCGCGGTTTGCTTCGGCCATACGATGGCAATCTTCCTTTTTCTTAAAGGCGGCACCGGTTTCGTTATAAGCATCAACGATTTCAGCCTGAAGACGCTTCGCGTAAGGCATTCCCTTCCGGGCGCGAGCAGCTTGAACAAGCCAAGTAAAGGCGAAGTGTTCCTGGCGATGACCTTCAATTGGGAACGGAATCTGGTAGTTTGCGCCACCGACACGACGAGACTTTACCTCAAAATCTGGGGAAACGTTCGCAATAGCTTTTTCAAAAATCTCTACTGGATTTTCACTCTTCAGCTCCTTGGCGGCACCTTCGAGGGCAGAGTAAACTGCACGCTCAGCGACCTGTTTTTTGCCGTCAAGCATAGATTTATTAATCAGGCGCTGAACTAAGATAGACTGATACTTCCGATCAGGATTTACCTTGCGCTGTAATGTAGTCGTAACTTTTCTCATTACTTATCCTCCTTCTTAGCACCATAGCGAGAGCGGCCCTGCTTTCGCCCCTGAACACCCTGAAGATCGAGTGTTCCACGAACGATATGATAGCGGACACCCGGAAGATCGGGAACGCGGCCACCACGAACGAGCACGACGGCGTGTTCCTGAAGGTTATGCCCTTCCCCACCAATATAAGCCCAAACTTCCTGACCATTTGTCAAGCGAACACGAGCAACCTTACGAAGAGCGGAGTTCGGCTTCTTTGGCGTCTTAGTTGTTACTTTCACGCAGACACCGCGTTTCAGAGGGGCGGGCTGCTTATAAATCTTCGTTTTTAGGGTATTTTGAATCGTACCAAGAGCTGGAGCCTTGGACTTCTTCTGAGCCTTTTTCCTAGGCTTTCTGATTAACTGATTAATGGTTGGCATTAAAATTCCTCTAATTAACTTATTAATGATGGCTGGGACTTACAGCAATTATCCTCAGCCTGAAACTCCATATAATCATAGCACAGATAGGTGAAAATATCAAGACTTTATTTTCGAAAAAAAGTATGTTATGATGGAGAACATGAAGAGTAAATTAGAGAAATTATCAGATACAAGGGTGAAAATAACGGTTACATTGGATGGTGATGATTTAAAGAAAGCGCGAAAGCCGGCGGTTGAGCGATTAGCGAAAGATTTAAAGTTGCCAGGATTTAGAGCCGGAAAGGTGCCAGCGGAGGTAGCGGAAAAACATCTTGACGCGGCGACTTTGGAGGAACATATTTTAGACATTGCGGTTCGACAGACGGTGCCGCGAGCGTTTGATGAAGTAAAAGAATTAGCATTGGCAATTCCAAAAGTAGATGTAACAAAATACGTAGCAGGGGAAATGGCAGAGTATACAGCAGAGGCGGATGTTTTGCCAGAGATAAAGTTGGGTGATTATACAAAACTGAAGGTGAAGAAGGAAAAGGTCAAGGTTGAAGATTCTGAAGTTGAGGAGATTGTAGAGAATGTAAAGCGAGGCTATGCTGAAAAGAAGGCCGTGAAGCGAAAAGCGAAGATGAGTGATGAGGTTCTGATTGACTTCGCTGGAAAGAAGGATGGAAAGGAATTCCAGGGTGGGTCGGCAAAAAATTATTCGTTGACGCTGGGGTCAAAGACATTTATTCCAGGGTTCGAAGAAGGGATTGTGGGACATGAGCCGGGAGATGAGTTTGATATTCCGTTGACATTTCCGAAGGATTATGGCGTAAAAGATTTGGCGGGCGAGGACGTAGTATTTACTGTATTAATAAAACAGGTAAACGAAGTAACATTGCCGGAAGAGGGTGATGATTTCGCAAAGAAGTGTGGACCATTTAAAAATATGGACGAATTTCGAGCGGACATTCGAAAAAATCTTGAGGCGCAAGCAGGTTTTAAGGTGGAAGAAAAGTTTAAAGATGATCTTGTGACGGAATTAGTGAAGAAATCAGAGGTGTCGGCGCCGGAGGTCTTAATTCAGGATCAGGTGCGAATGATTACGAATGATGCGGAGAATAACGCAAGAAGTGCAGGAATGAGCCTTGATAAATATATCGAGTCGAGCGGAATGGCGAAAAAGGAGTGGGAGAAAAAGACAAAAGAACTAGCGGAGACGCGCGTAAAGGCTTCGCTTTGCCTACAGATTTTAGCACGAGATGAAGGAATTACCGTTTCGGATGAGTTGGTTGATGAGAAGATGGCCGAATTAAGGCAGGCCTATAAAAAATCGCCCGAGGCAATGAAAAATCTGCGAGATCCGAGAGTTCGACAAGATGTGAAGAATCGAATGACAGTCGAAAAGACGATTGAGTTCTTGGCAGAAAAGAATAGTTAGTCGCGTAGTTGAGTTATTCTTTTAAAATCCCCCAGATAACTGGGGGATTTAGTTAGATACATGCCGCGGCACTTGCGGCGGAAAGCATGCTCCGGACTAAGACATCAGCATGGCGCGCTTGAAACTCTATGAAATCTTTAGAAATAGCCAAAATAGATTCATCTGAGGGGTGAAGCTCGGGCGAGGCAAAACCTAGGTCTGAAACGGAAAAATTAAGATCAGACATTCGAGCCTTAAAAATCTCGAAGGAAGTCTTACACATAAAATCATCTCCTGAAGGTGCGGGCGAATATTACCTAGAGCTATTTTAGCATATTTTTAAAAGAAATGAAAATTGCACAGTAATACTACTGGGTGATTTTTACGCAATCAGCAGAGAGAATACTAGCAAGTTCGGGCTGGAGTTCATCGGCTTCAACGCGGAAAGGAAGACGGACTGGCTGTTTTTCGGAACCTTCCATGAGAACGAGAATGATTTCTTGGACGCCAGGATGAAGGTCGCAGAGACGACGAATCTCGGAGAGCTGTTCATGGTCTTCGGGATTTTTAATTAGGCACCAGAGACGCTTATGGCGATTGTCCTGAGGTGGTGTAATAGGGGTAGCTGGAGTCTCTGGAGCGGAAGGTTGAGGAGTGCGAGGGGCAGAAGTTGAAACGCGAGAAGCGGAATAGCTAGCACGTTTTTTATGGGGGGCGGCACCCGCAGGAGCGGGGAGCTTTTGGCCGGTAGGTTGATAGGAATCGAGAACTTCATCGGAAATAACCTCGACAGCCTCAGCAAGGACTTTGACGTCACCGGTTTTATTGCCATCCTTATCGGTTGCATTAACCTTTCCGGTAATTTTAACAACATTATCTTGGATAAGTTTTCCGCCGCATTCCGCGAAAGTGTTTGGAAAAACAATTATCTCTTGGTCGGCAGTCTTATTTTCAATTTTAACGAAGGCCATTTTTTGTTGTTTCTTTGTCAAAATAGTGCGGACATCAGTAATAATTCCGCCGATTGTAACGAGCTTATTATCATTCGCCTCGGTGATAAGAGAGTAAGGATGAGTCTGCTCATCGAAATAAGTATCGTATTTATCGAGCGGATGAGCAGAAAGATAGAGCCCCATAAGATCGCGTTCCCAGAGGAGCTGCTCCTTTTCGGAGATTTTTGTGGGGGCGGTTTTTATTTCGGGCGCGGGAATTTCGCCGGCTTCACCCATCATGGCAAAAAGATCCATCTGACCACTAGCGGAATCTTTTTGGCATTTCTGACCGTAATTTTGAATTGCCTCGAGATTATAGAGAAGATCAGAGCGATCGCCGAAACGATCGAAAGCACCGGTTTTAATTGCGGCCTCCCAAGAACGTTTATTGAATTTTGTAGCATTAACGCGTTTAGCAAAATCACAAACGGACTTAAAGGGGCCATTTTTATCACGTTCGGGAATAACCTCTTCCTCGACGAGGGCTTTTCCCATAGACTTAATGCCGGAAAGACCGAAGCGAATTTTATTTTCACCACCAACAATAGCGAAGTCGCCGTAGGATTCATTAATATCTGGACCAAGAACTTCAATGCCCATTCTCTTACACTCGGACATCTCAATAGCAAGACGATCCGTCCAGCGCATATCGCTTGTCATTAGCGCAGCCATAAAAGCATCAGGGTAATGTGCCTTTAGGTAGGCGGTCCAATAGGCAACGAGAGCATAGCAAGCGGCGTGAGATTTATTGAAGCAGTAGTTCGCAAATTCAAGGAGCTGCGACCAAAATGTTTCAGCCTGCTCCTTAGTTGCGCCACCGATTTTTTGGGCACCTTCAACGAATTTAGGGCGGAGTTTATCCATAAGCGCAACCTTTTTCTTTCCGACGGCCTTACGTAGAGTGTCTGATTCCCCACCAGTGAAGCCACACCATTCCCGAGAAATCTGCATGAACTGCTCCTGATAAATCAGAATACCATAAGTATCTTCTAGAGCGTTTTTAAGACCAGGATGAAGATAGGAAATTGGCTCTTCGCCGTGCTTACGACGAATAAAACTGTCAATAAACTGCATTGGACCAGGACGGTAGAGGGCGACCATCGCGATAATATCGTCGAAGCGCTCTGCGTGAAGGTCGCGTAAGTAGCGTTTCATGCCGGCAGATTCAAGCTGGAAGACACCAGTTGTCTCGGCGCGCTGGAGCAACTCATAGGTTTTTTTGTCGTCGAGCGGGAGATGATAGAGGTCAATGTCGTTATGGTAAACTTTTCGAATCATACGCTGAGCATTATTAATCACAGAGAGATTCGAGAGCCCGAGAAAGTCCATTTTTAGCAGACCAATTTCTTCGACTTGAGTTGAAGGATATTGAGTTGCGAGCGGACCTTTCGCGGAAACTTCGAGCGGGAGGAACTTAACGAGATCATCAGGAGCAATCACAATACCACAAGCATGAACACCGTGAGAACGACAAGTTCCTTCGAGTTTTGAAGCAAAATCGATTACTTCTTTTGCGGTTGGATTAGTTTCATATTCCTGTTTTAGGTCGGGATCATCTTTTACGGCTGTCTGAAGCGGGACATGATGCCCCATAACTGGATCGGGAACGAGTTTTGCGATACGGTCGGACTCGGCATAAGGAACCTCAAGAACACGCGCAACATCACGGACGGCCATCTTACCCATCATTTTACCGAAAGTAGTAATATTAGCAACGCGGGCCTTGCCGTATTTCTCGGTACAATATTCGATTACCTCATCGCGGCGGTTATCCTGAATATCAGTATCGATATCTGGCATAGAGATACGGTCAGGATTTAGGAAGCGCTCAAAAAGCAGCTTATACTCTAGCGGATCAAGCTCGGTAATTCGGAGGGCGTAGGCAAGAATTGAGCCGGCAGCGGAGCCACGGCCGGGGCCATAGACGATACGTTTAGTCTTTCCCCACATAATAAAGTCCTGAACGATAAGGAAATAGCCATTATAGCCCATCTGGTCAACAACGCCCAACTCGTAGTCAATACGCTCAAGAACTTCCTTTGAGAGTAGATCGCGACATTCTTTAACGGAAAGAGATTTTGCCTCTTCCTCGGTTTTTCCGCCATAACGAAAAGCAAGGCCACGAAAGACCTGGCGATCGAGATATTCTTTTTCGATAGCCTGGTCGTTTTTTGACTGCTGTTCGGGGTCATCAGAATCTTTGATATTTAGATGTTTTACAATGTCGGCATGATCTTCTTCGGGAATCGGGAATTTTGGAATTAAAATTCGGCCAAGCCCGAGATCGACATTGCAGCGCTCGGCGATATGCTTTGTATTACGAATAGCTTCGGGAAAATCTTTTGACCAACGAGAGAGAATTTCCTTAGGTGGGATTACATGAAGTTGAAAATCACGGAGGGTCATACGGTTAGTATCGGAAAGATTGCTAGCGGTGCCAATACAGAGAAGGATTTCGTGAGTTTCTAGGTCATCGTGTTTTAGGTAATGTCCATCACAAGTCACAGTAAGCGGGAGGCCGGTTTTCTTGGCGATTTTTTGGAGGCCGGCATTTATCTTTGTCTGAACTTCCCAATGCGTCGGCGAATCTGGATGTCCATGATCTTGCATCTCAAGATAGAAACGGTCACCATAGACTTTGTGGTACCAATCTACTAACTGCTCAGCGCGTTCCATGTCGTCATTTTTGAGCGCAACAGAAATCTCGCTCGAGGCACAGCCAGAGAGACAAATCACACCCTCACTATATTTTTCCATAATCTCATGGTCAATGCGCGGCTTATAGTATTTCCCTTCCGTCTCGGCAAGGGTAATTAGACGACAGAGATTTTCATAGCCCTGATTATTCATAGCGAGAAGAGTAATATGAAAACGCTCCTTATCATAGGACGGGTCGCGATCCTTTCGACCACGCGCAGCAACATAGGCTTCACAGCCCAAAATTGGCTTTATGCCGGCATCATGCGCGGTTTTATAAAGTTCCACCAGTCCAGACATGGTGCCGTGATCAGTTACGGCAACAGCTTCCATACCTTC
Source organism: Candidatus Saccharimonadota bacterium (assembly GCA_030536095.1). Taxonomy (GTDB): domain Bacteria; phylum Patescibacteriota; class Saccharimonadia; order Saccharimonadales; family Saccharimonadaceae; genus Nanosyncoccus. The sequence goes on along the minus strand of JAUNQQ010000020.1, from coordinate 1,093 downwards.
GCTTTTAACAAATTCAACTAAGTCCGGGATTTTAGTTAAACCATCAAGAAGCGAATAATGCGTATGGTTATGCAGATGGACAAAATCGCTAGGAACACAATTCTTTCCATCTCCAGTAGATACTGGTGTCATCTTAATCTCTTCCATTTTACCTCTACTCTTAGGGTTTATTATAGTATAGGTGGAGAAAAAAAGCAATGGTGATTTTGGAGGTAAAAAAGAGGGGTATTTTATGTCCAGTTATAGTCCCCTAACAATTAAGATTGTGGTATAATTGTTTGAAATACAATATTATCGGTATTGTAGTTATAGTCCCCTAACAATTAAGATTGTGGTATAATACAAGCTCGCTTTTTATCATCTCGACTACGGTTATAGTCCCCTAACAATTAAGATTGTGGTATAATGAAAGGCTGGGACGTAGAGAAAGCGCTCAAGTTATAGTCCCCTAACAATTAAGATTGTGGTATAATATTGTCTTATTGCGATTTCGAGCGCCTTTCGTTATAGTCCCCTAACAATTAAGATTGTGGTATAATTCTTTAGCATTTTTTTCTGCGCTCCGTAGAGTTATAGTCCCCTAACAATTAAGATTGTGGTATAATAAGCCTCCTTATCGAGCGTACAGATGTAGAGTTATAGTCCCCTAACAATTAAGATTGTGGTATAATCACCGTTATCGGTATGTGCCATCACCTAAAGTTATAGTCCCCTAACAATTAAGATTGTGGTATAATTGCTTTATTCTTGCTGATTGCCAGCATAGCGTTATAGTCCCCTAACAATTAAGATTGTGGTATAATTTTGGCGATGCAAAGG
>JAUNQQ010000020.1:0-208 GCA_030536095.1 Candidatus Saccharimonadota bacterium | reverse complement strand
ACAGCGTGGCAACTACAGTTGGAGTTATAGTCCCCTAACAATTAAGATTGTGGTATAATCCGATACTGCAGCCTCAACTGGAATCGGAAGTTATAGTCCCCTAACAATTAAGATTGTGGTATAATTTGAGCAGATTCGAGTCGCGCCAGTCCCGCGTTATAGTCCCCTAACAATTAAGATTGTGGTATAATACTCGAGTGCGACTTTC
>JAUNQQ010000019.1 GCA_030536095.1 Candidatus Saccharimonadota bacterium | reverse complement strand
TACAGAGTTGTGAGATTTTTATCGAGCTGGCGGGCATTACGTCATACATCATAATAAAAGACCTATGAACGGGTCGTTGTAGCTTCCTTAAAAATAGCCTGCTTTGATTATTTCTGTGACCAACCATAGTATCTATTATAGTCCAAAGTAATAAAATGCCAATAATCATAACTGTTTTAGAGGTGATATTGCCTTCAATAAGCTGGGTGAAACGTTGCAAGATGAAACATAAATAGTATAATAATTATATGCCCATAAAACGGAAAATCCAGGCGCCCTTTATGGCTAATCGGCCAAGTGAACATGCGCTGAGAAAGAGTGCGCTTGAGTTAAGCGGCGAACATCCGCTAGGGACAATTTCCATTGCGAAACTTTGCCGAAAATCACATATTAGCAGGAGAGCATTTTATAATCAGTATATTTCTATGTCTGATTTTTATTTGCGTTGGAAGCGAGATTTTGAGAATGAGGTTGGCACGTATTTTGTCGAGATGATTAAAAGAGGTTATGGACTAGAGACGAATATTATAAAAATACTAGCTTTTATCAGGAAGTATCATGTATTATTTCGAGCGACATTACAAGACGACAATTACTCATTGCTAGAATTTTTAATACAGAGTACTAAACCGTTAATTATGGATGAGTGGCAAAAGGAAATTTTAGCCAATAAGATTGGCTATGATAGGAGAACGCAATTTTATCGAAGGTTTGCTTTTCGGTTGGCTGAAAAACTAGATATATGGATTCGGTGGCAAGATTGTACGGAGACTGAAATACCAAAATTACAGGGCGATATAATAAAACTAATTAATGATTTTAGGAATCAGATGAGGAGAAAAGAGGCGGGCCCGCCATCAAAGGTGCAATCGTCTAGAAAGATTCAGAAATAGTATGTCATATTGTATTGATTATATTGGTTGACGAACTAGTATTTTTGTGATATGATTGAATAGTCGTGGGAGATCTTTGACATATTCTAGAAGGGAGCTAGTCATGGCAATTTCTGCAATAATAGGCGGATTAGTAGTCAACGACAAATACATGGAGCCACAACGACTGGATTTAATTATATCAGACGGAAAAATTATAGATATAATACTACCCGGTAAATATTCTTCTGTATTGATGAGCCGTTTTGGTGAAAATAATTCAGCTCAGATTATCGATGCTACGGGCTGCTATGTTATGCCTGGACTGATCGACACTCATGTTCATTTTCGCGATCCTGGACAAACCAGAAAGGAGGATATTCTCACTGGCGCGATGGCCGCTAAAAACGGCGGTTTTACTTCGGTAGTAATGATGGCAAATACGACGCCGCCGATTGATACGCCCGAGACTCTTCGCTATTGCCTAAAAAAAGGTCGACTAACAGGGATAAATATTTACGCGTGTGGTAGCGTCACCAAAGGAATGCGCGGAGAAGAACTAACCGACATGGATGCGCTACACGAAGCCGGAGCGATTGGTTTCACGGATGATGGTAAGCCGCTGATGAATGAAGATTTGGCGCGTAAGGCAATGGAAAATGCACATCGCCTTGGTGTGCCAATCAGTTTTCACGAGGAAGATCCGGCCTATGTTAAGACGCCGGGATTTAATCGCGGTTTTGCTTCAAAATGTTTTAACATTGGTGGAGCTGATCGGATGGCTGAAATTTCTCTCGTAGAGCGAGATGTTCGCCTGGCCCTTGAGACTGGCGCACGGGTCGTAATTCAGCATGTCAGCGCAGCCGAAAGTATAGAATTCATCCGCGAGGGAAAGCGGCTCGGCGCAGATATTCATGCTGAAGCTACACCGCATCATTTTAGTTTAACAGAGGAAGACACGGTCAGATATGGTGCGCTAGCCAAAATGAATCCGCCCCTTAGGACGGAATCCGACCGTCAGGCGATTATTGCGGGACTTCGAGATGGGACGATTGATTTAATCGCTACCGATCACGCTCCGCATACTATAGAAGAGAAAGATTTAGGACTACTCAAGGCACCGAGTGGCGTTATTGGACTCGAGACGGCCTTGGCGCTCGGGATTACCAATCTTGTTTATCCTGGGCACTTGACAATCCAGCAACTGTATGAGCGGATGAGCCTTAATCCTGCCACGGTCTATGGATTACAAGATGCTGGTCGAGTTTATCAAGGCAGTCCGGCCGATTTAGTGATTTTTAATCCAGATGAGCCGTGGACGGTGTGCGATTTTGTGTCTAAGTCGTCAAATTCGCCATTTATCGGCGAGACACTTTACGGAAAAATCAAATATGTCTTCTCTGGCGGGCGACTGGTCTGTTCGGATGACCGTGAGGCATTTTTTGAGTCACTTCGCAAGCGATAAAATCCTTCTAGAAATATTTTAGAGCCCAGTTATATACTGGGCTTTTTATTGTTGCAGAATGATGAAAATAGTGGAAAAATATAGCTTTTTACTCTTTAAAAAATAGGGGATTTATAGTATAATGAATAGTATAGTGGGGAGATTGGAGTTTTATGGTTTTAGAGAAAAAAAACGGGAAGGTTTTTGAAAAACGGCGACGGGCAAACGAATATGAAAAAGCGTTAATAGAATACTGGAAAAAGAACAAGGTTTTTAAGGAGTCAGTAGAAAATCGTGACGCAAAAAGAAGTTATGTGTTTTATGATGGACCACCATTTATTACTGGCGATCCGCATTTTGGAACATTATTATCTTCAATCTTAAAGGATGTAGTGCCGAGATTTTGGACAATGAATGGTTTTCGAGTAGAGCGAAGGTGGGGTTGGGATTGTCATGGGTTGCCGGCCGAGAATTTCGTAGAGAAACAGTTGAATATTACGGATAGACGAGAAATTGGGACGAAGTGGACGCTTGAGGATTACATCACGAAATGTCGGGAGTCGATGGTGGCAAATTCAGAGACTTGGGAGGGGACGATTGACAGAGTTGGAAGGTGGGTAGATTTTCGAAATGCTTATCGGACGATGGATAAGGACTTTATGGAAAGTGTCTGGTGGGCATTTAAGACACTTTATGAAAAAGGAAAAATTTACGAGGGGCGAAAAGTCCTGATGTATGATACGAAGTTCTGTACGCCGGTATCGAAGGCGGAAGTGACGATGGATAATGATGCGTATAAAGAGGTGACGGATCCGAGTGCATATGTGGGTTTTAGAAGTACGAGTGGGATTGCTGGTCTAGATGAAAAAAATCCGCAACGGCGAATAAAGATGACATTTTTGGCGTGGACGACGACGCCATGGACATTGCCAGCAAATAAAATGCTTGCCGTAAATCCAGAGATGGATTATGGATTCTATGAGATTGGCGAGGAAGTATTGGTTTTTGCGACGGCGCTTTCTGAGAAAGTTTTTAAGACGCTGAAAATAGAGAAAAAGGAGCCGTTTTTAACCTTAAAAGGAAAAGAACTTGCCGGAATACATTATGAGGATTTGTTAGGGCGGGGGACACATAAAGTTTATGCGGCGGAGTTTGTGGGCAAAGATGATGGAACAGGAATTGTGCATATTGCACCGGCATATGGTGAGGACGATTATGCTCTGTATCTGGAGAATGAGGATGAGGCGGAATTTGAGGATGTTTTAGATGAAAATGGATACTATCTACCTGAAGTTGCAGAGAAGTTATATGAGCTAGGAGTAAAAGATACGGATGAGAATGGGATTGAATGTTGGGCGGGGAATAAATTTATCGCGAAGTGTCTAGAAGAAAAGGGTATTGTTTGGAAAATTGAATATATTAGACACGAATATCCGTTTAATCCGAGATCAAAACAGCGAATTATGTATCGGGCGTTCCCGAGTTGGTTCTTTGATATTCAGGGTTCAAAGAAAATTTTGATTGAAAAAAATGAGGGGATAAACTGGTTCCCAGAATATTTAAAGCATGGGCGGTTTGAAAAAAATATTGAACAGGCGCCAGATTGGAATTTGTCGCGGGATAGGTTTTGGGCGACGGCAATGCCGGTCTGGAAAAGTGACGAGGGGACGACGCTAGTGATAGGGTCGTATGAAGAATTAAAAGAGTATTCTGGAACTGAGTTGGAGGACTATCATCGGCCGTGGGTGGATGAGATTGAGTTTGACGCATATGCAATAATGCGTTCAAATGGGGAAAAATCTGTGGCGCCGATGAGTGATAAGGGCGCAAAAAAGATTTACGAGGATTGGCAGAAGATTTTGGCGAAAGGTGGGAAAATTCCGCGGGGGCCGATGTCAGCGAAGATTGAGCATTTTAAGAGAGTCGACAAGGTACTTGATTGTTGGTTTGAGAGTGGGTCGATGCCGTTTGCGCAATTGCATTATCCATTTGAGAATAAAGAGAAGTTCGAAAAGAATTTTCCGGCAGACTTTATCGTGGAATATGTGGGGCAGGTCAGGGCGTGGTTTTATTATGTACATGTGGTAAATACGGCGCTGTTTGGAGAAAATGCTTATAAAAATGTTATTACGACAGGGACACTGGCGGGAAATGACGGGCGAAAAATGTCCAAATCGCTTGGGAATTATACCGATCCGAATGAGCTAATGGATAAATATTCGGCAGATGCGCTAAGACTTCTACTTCTATCTAGTCCGGTGTGCGCGGGAGAGGATTTTGCACTGATAGATAAAGATGTCTCAGATGTAAATCGAAAACTTGCGATGATTTGGAATACTTACGATTTCTTCTCGACTTATGCGAATATTGACCATTTTGAATTTTCAGAACTAGGAGAGCTAAAAAATGTCTTGGATAAATGGATTGTCTCGAGAGTTTATGAGGTTAGAAATCAGATTACGGAAGGAATGGAGGCGTATAACTTACCGCGGGCAACCTCTGAAATTTTGCCGTTTTTGGACGATTTATCGAATTGGTTTGTTAGAAGAAGTCGACGAAGATTCTGGAAATCAGAGGATGACGAAGATAAGGATGAGGCTTATCGGACGCTGTATTATGTTTTGCTATTTTTGTCAAAGATCTTGGCGCCGTTTACGCCGTTTCTAAGTGAGGAATTATATCAGAAACTAACCAATTCGACAGATAGTGTTCATTTGTTGGATTGGCCAGAAGCTGGCGAAATAAGTCAGGATGTTCTAGACGAGATGGCGCGAACAAGAGAAATTATCTCCGAGGGGCTGAGAATGCGGATGGATGGAGAACTGATAAAAGTGCGGCAGCCGTTGGCAGAATTTAGATATGCAGGCGAAAAATTACCAGAAGAATATGAGGAGATGATCCGAGACGAGGTCAATGTAAAAAAGACAACAAACGACGCAGAGTATTTCCTAAATAAGGAGATTTCGGGAGAGCTGAGAAAAGAAGGGTTCGCGAGAGAGCTAGTAAGGTTGGTTCAGGCAGCAAGAAAGAAGGCTGGGCTAGAGGTAGATGATAGAATTTATCTGAGCTTGTCGTGCGAATTAGACGAAGATCAACGGAAAATTATAGCGACGGAAACACTGGCGGAGAAAATTGAAAAGAATCAGAATTATGAGTTTGATGAGATTGCGAAGATTTCGGGGGAAAATATCACGATTAGTCTGGAAAAAGCCAAATAAATCGGATTTTAGGGTTGAAATTATGGGGGGCATCTGGTATAATGGCTGTATATGGCAGTAAAAGTTACAAGAAAAGACCAGGGAGAAGCGAACGAAAATATTATTCGGCGCTTTAATCGGAAAGTTTTACAGAGTGGCGTGGTTCCGCTAGCGAAGTCGCAGATGCGGTTTTCAAAGCCAATGTCAAAGCGAGAGCGAAGACAGAGGGCGATTATTAGGGAAATTCGTCGAGCTGAGAAAACGGAAAAGATTAAGTTAGGTCTAAGATAAAACAGATACTCGCGAGGCGAGTATCTTTAATTAAAAGGAGGTTTTATGATTATTCTATTTGGCCCAGCTGGAAGTGGAAAATCTTCACAGGGGAGATTACTTGCGGACAAATACGGTTGGAAATGGCTGAGCGTAGGGCAAGTTTTGCGCGAGACCGGGAAATTTGATGAGATTTTAAAAAATGGCGAGCTAGTAGATGATAAGGTCGTAGTTGACTTAATGGAGCGGGAAATTGCGCGAGCAGATGACGAGGGGATGGATGTGATTTTGGATGGTTTTCCGAGGGATAAGAAGCAGGCGGAGATAATGATTCAGGAAAAACGGATTTTGGATGAAGTGGAACTCGCGATTGTAATGAACGTACCAAAGGAGGAATTAATAAAGCGGATTGAGGAGCGGGGACGAGATGACGATACGGCGGAAGTGGTCGAACGGAGACTGGAAATTTATGAAAGTAATATTGGGGAGATATTGCCGATTTTAGAGGAGGGAGAAATTAGTGTTTCAGAAGTTGATGGAGTGGGGACGGTTGAAGAGGTAGCAGAGAGAATTGAGGCGGTGGTTTTGGAGAAAAAACCAGATATGGTGGCGGTGTTCGATAATGAGAGCAAGGATGTAATCGAAAACGACTCGAACCTAAGAGAGGAAAGTTACGGAGAGTAGAAAATCTAGTTGAAAGAAAATGAGATTTTCGTTATAATAGGCTTATGGATAATTCAAAATTTAATTCGGCGAATATTGGGCAGACTGTGGCGGGACAGAGTCCGGTTTATCAGGCAAATCAGAATATTTCGGGAGATTACAATAGTGCCGTGAAGGCAAGTGGTGGCTCGTTGCCGATTATCGTTGGATTAGTGATTTCTACACTGGTGGCGGTGACTTTTGTGGGGTTGTTTATTTGGATTTGGGGGCAGTGGTCGGATTTGTCGAAGGATTTTGAGGCAAAAGTGGACGCAGAGGTTGCGGTAGCTGTGAGTGATAATACAGAAAAATTACAAGCGGAATTTGATGAGGAGCGAAAGAATCCCTATGATACCTTTACTGGGCCGGTGGATTATGGGGCGTTGTCTTTTTCTTATCCCAAGACTTGGAGCGTATATGAAGTAAAAGATGGTGCGGCGGGGGAGGATTTTGAGGCATATCTAAATCCAGAGAGAGTGAGTGCGGTTGAGCCGATATATGCGTTAAGGGTGTCGATTCTAAATAAGACCTATGATACGGTGGTAGGAGAATTTCAGGAACGTGTCCAGAAGGGTGAATTAGCACTAATAACAACGCAGGTGAATGGACAGACGGCGAATAGATACGAGGGGCGAATCGATGAGAACAGAGTGGGAATTTTTACGGTTGTGAAGATTCGAGACAAGACGGCGATAATACAGACGGATGCGGAGACTTTTCGGGCGGATTATGATGCGCTGCTAGGAACGGTGACATTTAATCTATAACGTTTCGCTGATGGATTTTATGGCGGGGAGAAAAGTGTTGATGTTTTTGACTTTTGCGACGAGGGCGAGCGGGCTGGTTGTGATTAGTCGTAAGAGTTTTATTTCGGGAGCGGAGATAGCGCCATGAGAGGAGAGTTCGAGCGATTCAGTAGTAGAGTTCCAAGCATAGGTGTTTTCGGGCGAGAGTTTTTCTCCGGTTGAATCAAAGGAGAGATTGAGCTGGTTCCCTTTTGTAAGGTAAAAGTTTAGATTAAACCAGATTTTGATAAGGTCGGGCGAAATGTTTTGATTGAGAGCGGAAAATGACTGGTTGAGGAGACTGAAAAAGTTGGCGTCGGGAAGCTGGAACGTGGCGCGATAAGATTTCTTGAGAAAATCAGAGGCAAGGGTGAGCTTCTCGTAGTCCGAGAGAATTGACTGATAGAAGGTGAGTAATCTTGAGCCGGTCAGGGTATTACGATTGGTTTTTTCGCTGTGATGAATACGAATTTCAACAAGGCAAAAAGGTTCAATTCCTCCGGCAAGTTTAGATTTTTCGCGGCGAACACCACGAGCAAGGGCAGAAATTTTTCCAGATGAAGTGGCGAAATCGACGAGACGATCGGCTTCGCCAATATTAGTACGATGAAAAACGAGAGCCTGAGTTTTTAAATCGCTCATGGATACCTTTCTGTTTTATGAGCTAGCTTAGTCATGAATACTCCTCCGCGAGAGCGCGGATATCGGCGGGGGTCATAGTGGACTTGTCGAGGATTTTTACAACACCGTATGGACCGAGATTAGAGGGGAGCTGCATAGAAGTAATAATAACCACGGGGATTTTTTTAGTTTCAGTATAGGAGGCTATTTCATTAAGATAGGTAAAACCATTTGGGCCGTCAAGGAGAATGTCAAGAAAAATTAAGTCGGGAATTTCATCGTTTAGAGCGGAGATGGCGTCAATGGCGTTAGTAAAAGCGTGAACAGGACGAGGCTTGACAAAGTTAGCAATACATTCCGACATAATTACGTCATCATCGATAATATGAATCATATAAAAAGCACCTTTTGGCGTGAAACTGGTAAATCGACAAAGAAGGTCGTGCCGTCACGATGACGAATAGCGCCGAGATTTAAATTCATATATTGAGAGAACTTAGAGGCAATATAGAGACCGAGGCCGGAGGATCCGGGACGCATTGAAATAGAAACAGGCTTTTTTATCCAGCCGGTTTTTAGACATTGCCAAATGTCGCTAGGGAGAGTGGGGCCAAAATCTCGGACGGAAAGACGAACAAAACTGCGACGGTCATGAAGCGAAAGCGTAGCAAAGGAATCGTGCTCGGAATAATGCATAGCATTTAGGCAGAAATTATAGACGATACTATATAATAAATCGCGATTTGCGACAACTAGGCGCGAGCGATTTGCGTAGTCGAGATTTAGAGAGCGATGATTAAAACGAAAAAGCTGGCGAAGCTCATCAGAAACATCCGTACAAACGGAGCGGACGGCGATTGGCTCAATCTCAAAAATCTCACGATCGAGATGGGCGATTTTTGTTAGGTCATTTACCTGGCGAATGGCGCGGTCAGTTACCTGAATCATTTTGGATTGGATATTTTTGGTATTATCTGGATCTTCATCAAGAGAAAAAGCGAGTTGGCGAAGCAGATTTAGCGGAGCCTTTAGCTCGTGTGCTGCCACCAAAATACCGTTTACCTCGCTTTCCATACCTCCATTGTAGCACTTCTGAGGCGAAAAGAAAAATGCTTATGCGAAAGATTTTTGGACATTTTTTGAGCTTAAAATTTTGACGAAAAATGAGCCGGCGGGGCCGGCTCGGGAGGAGGTTATGACTTTTTTGAGTCAAGAATTTTGGCGAGCTCATCATCACTCGGAATCTCGTCGCTAAATACAATTCCGAGAAGATCAGCCTGAGAATCGACCAATGCGGTCAGAGTTTCGGTAATCTCCTGAAATTGGTTTGAGTATTGTGGTAAGAGACTTTTCCCCTTGTGAAGGAGTGGCAGGAGAAAATACTGAGTTTCGTAGAGATTTTTGCGCAGGCGCTCAGGTGAGGATTTTAGCTTTCCCATTGTGCGCAAATTGTCAAACCGGTCAAGTCCCTTAACTAAAAGCGGAATGCCGTGAAGCTCGGGGTCGGTAATACTACTGCCAAGAATATCGAAATAACGGCGTTTTGTCTCGAGTTTTGACTCGTTGCGGCGAGGCCGAATGGTGAGATATTCGACAGCGCGACGAACAATGTCGTTAACGGGAAGTTCGGTAATAGCCTTATTATTATCCTCGGCAACATCATGGAGTAAAATGGCAGCGATTAGTTCGTCTTCATTTAGATAGATCGCTAAGGCTCGACAAGCCATAGTCAGAGGATGAATAATATATGGTTCGCCAGTTTCGCGCAGTTCGGAGCCATGACTCGCGAGAGCATAGCCGAGAGCGACGGCAGTGTTCGGGTGGGAGCCGTCGAAGTTTATAGCGCGAATATAGGTCTTGCGGATTTTAACATCAAGCTCAGCCTCAGTAATGGTAATTTTTCGATCAGCCATAATTCCCTCCTTATATCAAGGTACAATAATATAATTATTATATCATAATTTGCAAAGAAGAGCAAACTAAAGTATAATACAGATATGGGAATTCAGAGAATCGTTGAGCCGAGTCATGAGGAGGAAAATCGAGAGGAAGAGCAGCTTGAAAAAACGCTGCGGCCGATGAGTTTTCAGGATTATATTGGACAGGAACGAATGAAGAAAAATCTAGAACTGGCGATTTCGGCAGTAAAAAAGCGCGGAGATGGATCGACTCTGGATCATATATTATTGTATGGGCCGCCAGGACTGGGAAAAACGACGATGGCGAATGTAATAGCGCACGAGCTGGGGGCGAATCTTAGGATTACGAGTGGGCCGGCAATTGAGCGGGCGGGGGATTTGGCGTCGATATTGACGAACTTACAAGAAGGTGATGTTTTGTTTATAGATGAAATTCACCGACTTAGGCGAGCAGTTGAGGAAGTTTTGTACTCGGCGATGGAAGATTATAAGCTGGATATTGTAATTGGAAAGGGGCCGGCGGCGAGAGATGTGAGATTGGATTTGCCGAAATTTACGGTAATTGGGGCGACAACAAGGACGGGGGCGCTGGCGGGTCCGCTCCGAGATAGATTTGGAATGCTACATCGGCTTGAATATTACCAGGAACCAGAAATTGAGCGGATTATTCAGCGAACAGCGGGAATATTAGATACTAAAATTGAAGATAGTGCAACTCGACTACTGGCAGAGAGAAGTCGGAAGACGCCGCGAATTGCGAACAGGTTAGTGAGGCGAGTAAGGGATTATGCGGATGTGAATGGAGATGGGATTATTGATACGGAAATGGCGCAAAAATCGCTTGACTTAATGGAAATTGATGAGCTGGGACTTGACCCGGCGGATAGAAATATGCTCCGGCTGATGCTTCAGAATTATGAGGATAGACCGGTGGGGCTGACGACGATTGCGGCGCTGACGGGGGATGAGGCGAGTACGATTGAGGATTATTATGAGCCGTATTTATTACAGCTGGGATTGCTCGAGAGGACGCCGAGGGGGAGGAGGGTAACAAAAAAAGCCGAAGATCATCTTAGGAAAAATGATTTCTAGGGCGAACTTCTTCGTTAACGACTGCGGTACTCGGAGGGCAGGGCGATAAAGCCCAGCCCGTCCTCGTTCCTCGTCGTTTCCTCGAATTTCATCCCTAGAAATCATTTTTCTGTCTGGGTTAATAATTGAAAAGTGGGGAGAAATATGGTAGAATTAGAACAATGAAACTCGAGAAAATTCGGAATTTTTGTATCGTGGCGCATATTGACCACGGGAAATCGACACTAGCGGATAGGATGATGGAGATTACTGGAACGGTGGAAAAACGGGAGATGAAGGCGCAGCTACTGGATTCGATGGAGCTAGAGCGAGAAAAAGGTATTACCATAAAATTGGCGCCAGTGCAAATGCATTATAAAGGATATGAGCTGAATTTAATTGATACGCCCGGACATGTGGATTTTTCGTATGAAGTTTCGCGGTCACTGCAGGCGGTGGAGGCGGCGGTAGTAGTAGTGGATGCGACACAGGGAATTCAGGCACAGACACTGGCGAATGTTTATCTCGCTCTGGAGCAGGATTTATTTCTGATTCCAGTGATAAATAAAATTGATTTACCGGCAGCGGAGACAGAGAAAGTGGCAAAGGAGCTGATTAATCTACTCGGAGTAAAACGAGAAGATATTATTGAGGTTTCGGCTAAAACGGGGCTGAACGTGGAAAAAGTTTTGGACGCAATTATTGAGCGAGCGCCGGCGCCGGAAGTTCCAGTAGAAACAGAGGATTCCTCAAAAACCCGTGCACTGATTTTTGATTCTTATTTTGATGATTATCGAGGGGTGATTCTTTATGTGCGACTTTTTAATGGTGAAATAAAATCGGGTGAAGAAATCAGGATGCTCGGAACAGAGACGAATGGCCAGGCGCTAGAGGTGGGAGTTTTAAAGCCGAAAATGGAGAAAAAGGCGAGTCTCGGCGAAGGCGAGGTTGGATATATTGTAACAAATCTAAAATCGACGGGGGAGGCGCGAGTGGGAGATACGGTTACGCTACGAAAAACTCCGGCGAGGACTGCACTGCCTGGCTATCGACACGTTTTGCCATTTGTTTATGCGGGCTTCTTCCCTGTTAGTAATGAAGATTACAAGACATTAAAGGAGGCGGTGGAGAAATTAGCACTATCAGATTCAGCACTGCAGTTTGAACCGGAAAATTCGCCAATGCTGGGATTTGGACTACGAATTGGATTTCTCGGATTACTTCATCTTGATATTATTCAGGAAAGGCTTGAGCGGGAATTTGGATTAGAGTTGGTGGTTACGAGTCCATCCACTAGTTATCAGGTAAAAATGAATTCAGGAAAGGAGATACTAATTAAGTCGGCAGTGGACTTACCGGATCCGTCGGAGATTTTGGAAATTCGGGAGCCGTGGGCGAGGGGTGAAATTATTGTCCCGAGAGATATGATTGGGAATGTTCTGGATTTAATTGTGCGAAAACGGGGAGAATATAAAAACATTAGCTATATCGAGGGGCGAGCGGTGATTGATTTTTTGGCGCCAATGGCAAATCTTTTGACAGACTTTTATGATCAGCTGAAAACTGTGACGAGCGGATATGCGACTTTTAATTATGAGATAGATGAGTTTCGGGCGGAAGATTTGGTCCGAGTTGATTTCTTAGTGGCAGGCGAAAAAATTGACGCATTGGCAATTATGTGTCATAAGACAGAGTCGGAAAAGATTGGACGAGAGATGACGGCAAAACTGAAGAAAATTATTCCGAGGCAAAATTTTGAAGTAGCAATTCAGGCGGCGATTGGGGCAAAAATCATTGCGAGAGAGACAATTGGAGCATATCGAAAAGATGTGACAGTAAAAATTCATACGGGCGACAGAGACAGGAAGGCGAAACTACTAGAGAAGCAGAAGAAGGGGAAGGCGCGACTGAAGAAATTTGGGAAGGTGGAAATTCCGGGGGATGCGTTTAAGGTGATTGG
>JAUNQQ010000062.1 GCA_030536095.1 Candidatus Saccharimonadota bacterium | reverse complement strand
AGATCGGTGTTTTCTTTATTCGTATTATATCCATATCTAGTAAACAGTTTTTTGAGATCAAAAGCCGTCAAGGTGGTATTTTCTCTTGTCGTAGCGCATCTTATGGATGAGTGAAAAAGAAAACTTAACCTAGCAAAATTAAATTCGAAGTTGAAAGGCGCCAGATCGGTGTTTTCTTCGTGCGAAGTGCGATATACAATCGAGCGAGCACGAAAAAACGCCGAGACGGCGCCTTTCAATTCGAATTTTGGTGCTGGAAGTAGGACTCGAACCTACGAAGGCCGAAGCCGAGAGATTTACAGTCTCTTGTCATTGCCACTAGACGATTCCAGCACACTACAATCTGGTCACCCAAACTGTTATCCTAATTATAACAAACCACTCCTGAAAAATCAACGCTAAAATCTAGATTTTCCTACATTAAAAAACAAAAAATCCAGAAGCCAAACCCTAACCTCATGTTATAATAAACATATGGATAACTACAATAATTCTAATGCTAATAATTCTTCCTCCTCGACACCTCCGCCTCCGCCAACTCCCGACCAGATTCAGCGACAATATCAACAGCCTCTTACCCAATCCCCTAGTCAATCAACCTTTGCCCAGAATCAAAATTCTAAAAACGCATCCAAATTTATTCTATTTTTTATAGTCGCTATTGCCATTCTCGCTTTTATGCCCGTTGTTTTTGCCTTATGGACTTATTTTTCTCATAACCTTACCGAGGACGGCCTAAATCCATCCCAGACTTTTCATCCTGTCGATCCTTCCAGTTTAATCAAGTCCGATTCCTTCGAATTTGATTTTATAAAAACCGCCAACGCTGACAAGGCCGAAAACTACCTCATTTCGCCCTATTCTATAAAAACCGCCCTTCAACTCTTGAATGAAGGCGCCGACGGCGAAACTAAATCTGAAATCGAATCCGCTCTAAGAGACGACACGACTCCACTTGACCTCTCCTCCGAAGTCCTAAAAGTCGCCAATGCCGCTTTTATTGCACCTCGTTTTTCAAAAAGCGTAAAACCTGATTTTACTGACATTCTCGCAACAAAATATAACTCTGAAATTCTCTCTGCCGATTCGCCTGATGTGATAAATAACTGGGTAAATAAAAACACTGACGGCATGATTCCTAAAATAATCCAAGAGCTTCCTCCTGGCTTCACTCTCGGTCTTTCTAATGCTATTGCACTAGACGCTAAGTGGATGTCAGAATTCGAGCCAGAACTAACCACTAAAAAGCCCTTCACGATTTCAAACGGTGACAAGGTCGAAACAGATATTATGACTAAAACTTCTACCTCGTCCGAAACTACCTATTTTGAACTTCATGACGGTAAAGGTATCACAAAAGCATACGACATAGAACCTAAGATTTGCGATGATGTTCACGATACTAGTCTAATTGGACCTTGTCCTTCTCGACTATTCGAGTTTGTTGCGATTTTGCCCGATTCTTCGCCCGACGATTTTATTGATAATATGCCCTCTGATCTTCTGACCGAGATAGATTTTAAAAAAATCCCAGCGAGCGACGAGGTGAATGTTATTACTCATCTTCCAAAATTCACTTTCGATTACGATTTATCTACATTTAAGGATAACCTAAAATCACTCGGCATTAACTCCGCTTTTGACTCGAAAGGAGCTGATTTCTCCAACATTTCCGATGAACAAATCTATGTTGATTCCACTATCCATAAAACCCACATCGAGCTGAGCGAATCCGGCACAAAAGCCGCCGCCGTTACTTATTTCGGGATGAGAGATAACGCTGTGCCTAGTTTAGAGAAACAGCCCACTATTTACGAAATTTCCTTTGACCGACCCTTCCTCTTCTTTATCCGCGATGCTATAACCAATGAAGTAGTCTTCTTTGGTGTGATTGAAAATCCTTCCGCTTAAGAAATGCGGCGATTATCTCGCCGCATCCAAAATTTTCACCAGTAATAAAACCAAAAATTACTGCTAAACCACAAAATATCTTATTAAAAACGTAACCTAAAATATTTCTCCACGGATGAAATACGCGCCCCAAAAAAACGCTTTTCTAGGGATGAAACTCGAGGAAGCGACGAGGAACGAGGACGGACTGGGCTTACGCTCTGCCCTCAGAGTCCTCGCAGTCGCTGACGAAGAAAGCCGCCCTAGAAAAGCGTTTTTAGCGTTTTTTAGCGCTTCTTTTCCTTCACCTCGTTACGTCCGAGCGATTTCTTTGTTTCAGTAAACACTACATGCTTCCTAAGTACCGGATCATATTTTCTAAGACTGAGTTTATCTGGTGTATTCATCGTATTCTTCTTTGTATAATACTGACGAATTCCCGATTCTTCAGAAACCATTCCAACGAGCTTGCGCTTTGTATTACTTTTCTTTGCCATATCTACCTTATTTTATCACACCCCCCTTATTTTTTCAAGAGTTTTATGCTATAATTTTCTCATGCAGAAAGATATAAAAATGAGGCTCTATAATCAGCTCACGAAAACCGTTGAAGATTTTATACCACAAGACACTAATAATGTAAAGCTTTATACCTGTGGTCCAACCGTCTATAGTTTTGCGCATATTGGAAATTTATGTTCTTATATCTATTGGGATTTACTTGTTCGCACTCTGGAAGCGAATAATTACAAAGTAAATCGCGTGATGAATCTGACCGATGTTGGACATTTGACATCTGACGCTGATGATGGCGAAGATAAGATGGAAAAAGGCGCAAAAAGGGAACATAAAACCGTCTGGGAAATTGCCGAGAAGTATATTTCTGCCTTCTTAAAAGATTATAAGGCTCTAAATCTAAAAGCCCCGACAAAGCTTGCCCGCGCCACCGACTATATCGAGCAAGATAAGCTGCTCGTTGATCTTCTATCCGAAAAAGGTTATACTTACGAAACTTCCGACGGAATTTATTTCGACACCTCTAAGTTTCCGTCCTATGCTGATTTTGCCCGCCTCAATCTGAATCAACTAAAAGCCGGCGCCCGCGTCGCCCTCTCTGATGAAAAGCGTCATATTTCCGATTTTGCCGTCTGGAAATTCATCCAGCCCAGCGAAGACCACGCGATGCAGTGGAATTATCTCGGTCGCCCTGGTTATCCCGGCTGGCATCTCGAATGTGCGACCATTGCTCGAGAGGAGCTCGGTTTTCCGCTCGATATTCATACTGGCGGAATTGATCATATTCCGATTCATCACACTAATGAAATCGCCGAAGCTGAAACCGCTTATGGTGAAAAAATGTCAAATTTCTGGACGCATTGTAATTTTATCACGATTGACGGTGAAAAAATCTCTAAATCTCTCGGTAATACCTACACGCTCGCCGATCTCGCCAAAAAAGGCTTTTCGCCCATGGACTATAAACTCTGGGTCTTACAGGGGCATTACCAGGGAACGAGGAATTTTAGTTTCACCGATCTCACTGCCGCAAAAACTCGCCGCCTAAATTGGCGTAATCGCATTGCGAAGTGTTATCAGCAAGACGCTGTCCCTAATAAATCCAACATTAAGAATTCGCTCCTTACTTTCGTTTCTGACAATCTAAATTCCCCCGCCGCTTTTGCTGAGATCGACAACTCTGAGCTCTCCCTTGCCGATTGGGAATTTATTGACCAGCTTTTTGGCCTCAATCTTCTCAATGATTCACCCGATTTCACCGCTGAACTTTCTAAAAAAATCCAACTTCGCGAGCAGGCCCGCAGCGAAAAAGACTATGTTACTGCCGACAAAATCCGCTCCGACCTTGCCGAGAAAAATCTTACTATTCTCGACACTCCCGCCGGCCCGCTCTGGCAATATTCAAAATAAAACTAGCCTTGACAATCTCGC